>NZ_JACANS010000001.1:91779-139038 GCF_030329305.1 Acinetobacter sp. 251-1
GGCGCAGCGGACGGGACTCGAACCCGCGACCCCCGGCGTGACAGGCCGGTATTCTAACCAACTGAACTACCGCTGCACTTCAACAATTTTCATTGCTATACAAACGATTTATTGAACTTAAGTGGCGCAGCGGACGGGACTCGAACCCGCGACCCCCGGCGTGACAGGCCGGTATTCTAACCAACTGAACTACCGCTGCACTATAAATTCAACGTTAAAGCTTGGTGGGCGCTGACGGGATCGAACCGCCGACATTCTGCTTGTAAGGCAGACGCTCTACCAACTGAGCTAAGCGCCCTAACGACTTCATCGTTTGTGAGGTGCATTATAGAGAATCTTTACCGACTGTCAAACGCTTTTCTCCACGTTTTTCACTTTTTGCGTTTGAGTGATTAAAAAATAGATCATTTTGATATATTTTGAGCTTTTTTGTTTATTATTTATCTATTTATCGTGATTTAAATTGAATCTTTCATACTTTATTTTATTCCCCTGTTTTGAAATATTGCGATTTTTAGCTTTTATTTTGCTTTAGAAATACAATTCGGCAATTTTTATTCTATTTTGAGCTTTTATTTTCAATGCATCTTAGCACCTTAAAATGACTGAAATTTTGTAGAGCGCTTTATTTTAAAATTTTAATTTATGTTTCAACTTGCTCTTCTGGACGCGTCCAAAGCCAAATTGCCACAATTAACATGGTTAAATTGGTAAAAATTTTGACCGCTACAGGCGCATTGGTAAATAGCATTAAGATTGCACTTGCTGTCATCATGAGGCTTGCTAACCATTTTGCTTTGCGTGGCACAGTACCATGTTCACGCCATGCTCTTAACGTTTTACCGTATTTAGGATGATTCAATAACCAATCATGTACTTGTGGCCAACCTTTTGATGCTGCCCACAATGCCAAAATTAAAAAAACTGTTGTTGGCATACCTGGCAATATTGCACCAATAAAGCCAAGGACAATAAAAATAATCACCAGGCTACGCCAAAACAAAATTCGCATAGATCAACTCAATTTTTCAAACTTCGTTAGTATATATGTTTTATGATTAAACACTGTATTTTCTTTCTTTGGATCATTGCTTTTGAATGCGATCAATATCAGTTATTTTGAACCTTGGTTAAAATTTAAAACACCGATCGTTCGACAGTTAGCATTTGTGGTTGCAAGTCCTAATATTCTTGCGCAAATCCCAAATGATTTAGCGATTCAGCATTCATTTCAATTACATCCAGATCATTTTTGGCAACAACATTATCTACAATATGAAACTCGTCTTGAACAATTAGATCGAGATCCCACAGAATTACTTTATTTTATCGCACAACTGAAAAGCACACGTTTAGGCTTACGCTTTGAATATTTGATGTGGTTTTGGTTAAAAGATCACAGATTTCATGCCTTCAAATTGCTCGGACACAGCATTCAAATGTTTCAAGGGCAACGGACTTTAGGGGAAATTGACTTCTTAATTTTGAATGAAAATACTCAACAAATCGAACATTGGGAGGTCGCTTTAAAATATTATTTAGCTGAGGCAGATTTTCAACTGCAACATTGGTATGGTTTAAACCGACAGGATACGCTGCTGCGAAAACTCAAACATTTCACAGAAAAACAGTTTCAATTCACCGCTGTACAGTCGCACGAAATTCAAAAACGCTTTAGCGTGTTAAAGGGGCAATTATATTACCCAAATCATTATTTCCCATATAAAACAGAAACTTGGATAAATAAGATGCGCCGTATCGGTCATTGGGGACGCACAATTCCACAGCAAAAATATTATGCCTTAACACGCCACGAATGGATTTGTCCAAATATTACACAAAGCACAAATAATGCAATATGGTGGACAAATGGTTTATATAAGCATCAGGATCAGCAAGATTTTTATATGTACCGTCAACCTCATATCCTCAATATTCATGTGCAAAAAGTGTAAAAATCACCCGAAAAATATACAAAATATAACCAAGCACTCATAAAACAATCATATTCAACTGTATATGATTTTTTTAATCTATCTAGGCATCAGAATAATTTTAAACTGGAGATCAATGATGAAAAAAGTTTTAGCAGCTTCAATTATGTTAGCGTTTGTTTTAACAGGCTGTAATACCATTAAAGGGGCTGGTCAAGACGTATCTAAAGCAGGAAACGCAGTGACAAACTCTGCTGAAAAAGTCGAAAATAAACTTTAATTTAAATAATAAAAAAAGCCTTATCTTTTGATAAGGCTTTTTTTATTTTTATAGCAAAGAATAAATTCAACTCAGAAAGCTTTTTGGTTTTCATTCAAAACGATCTTCTCTATTATAGGCTTTCCCCTTTCAGATTTTATTTTTAACCATGAATGCCTCAGACACTTTGGATCTCAGCCTCGCACTCTTACGTCAACCCTCAGTCACACCAGTCGATCATAGTTGCCAAAACATGATGGCTGAGCGTTTAGCTGCTGTCGGTTTCAACATTGAACATATGCGCTTTGAGGATGTCGACAATCTATGGGCACGCCGTGGTACAGAAGCACCTGTTTTTTGCTTTGCAGGCCACACAGATGTTGTTCCAACGGGGCATTTAGATGCTTGGGAATCTGATCCATTTTTACCAGAAATTCGTGATGGTAAGTTGTATGGTCGTGGCAGTGCAGATATGAAAACCGCTTTAGCTGCAATGGTGGTTGCTTCTGAACGCTTTGTCAAAAAACATCCAAACCATAAAGGTTCAATTGCCTTTTTGATTACCTCAGATGAAGAAGGTCCATCGATCAATGGTACAGTCAAAGTTGTTGAGACCCTTGAAGCACGTCATGAAAAAATGACATGGTGCTTGGTCGGTGAACCTTCTAGTACTTCAACATTAGGGGACATTATCAAAAATGGTCGCCGTGGTTCTTTAAACTGCGTTCTTACTGTCAAAGGTAAGCAAGGTCATGTTGCTTATCCTCATCTTGCGATTAATCCTATCCACACAGCATCAAAAGCATTGGCTGAAATGTGTGAGACAGTATGGGACAATGGTAATGAATATTTCCCAGCAACATCTTTCCAAATTTCAAATATTCAAGCGGGTACAGGTGCAACCAATGTTGTGCCTGGCACAATGACAGTGACCTTCAATTTCCGTTATTCCACTGAAGTGACTGCGGAACAATTAAAAGCCCGTGTGCTAGAAATATTAGATCGTCATCAAGTCGACTATGAAGCACAATGGACTTTATCTGGTTTACCATTTTTAACACCTGTCGGTGAGTTGGTAAATGCGGCAACAACAGCAATTAAAAATGTCACAGGTACAACTGCTGAACTTTCAACCAGTGGTGGTACTTCGGATGGTCGTTTCATTGCACCCACAGGCGCACAAGTTCTTGAATTAGGCGTATTAAATGCAACAATTCACCAGATTAATGAACATGTAAATATTGATGAATTAGATCCATTGACCGATATTTATGAACAAATTTTAGAACAATTATTGACTTAAAATAGAAAAAATAAGGAATGTCTAGACATTCCTTATTTTATCAGCTTAGGCCGTTAAACCTAATGTTTGTTGAATTTTAGCTAAATTAGGGACATGAAATTTTTCATCGCCGACCCGTACCATATATAAGATTGTTTCATCTTTAGATTGGTTTTCTTCATCCACAACCTCAGAAATACGCAAACGAATCGAACGTGGCATTTCATTACATAATAATGCAAAACGCTCATTTGCTGATTCCCCTTCAACCACCAAGGCAACACCTAAGGCTGTATTCGGATCACTGACTCGAAAAGCAGGCAATTTGTGATCATGCCACTCTACTGTTTTCACTTGTGTTGGACTATCGAGTGCGGAAATGACAATATTTTGTGGTAATAACATTGGTGCTTTATCATAACAATCAATGATATATGCATCAATAAAACCCGTTGATACCGTAATAAGGTGCTGAAGCTCCTGCGTATTGGTTTGATCTAAAATCGATCCTTTGCCATTTTGAGACATCATTACTCCTTATTGTGCAACCAACAAATTCTGAATATTTTCCAACAAATCAGCTTCTTGGAATGGTTTACCCATATAATTCGTCACACCTAAACTAAATGCACGTTCACGATGTTTTTCACCTGTTCTTGAAGTAATCATAATGATTGGCAACTCATGATGAATTTCATGGTGGCGAATCCAATTGGTCACCTCAAAACCATCCATACGTGGCATTTCAATATCAAGCAACATTAAGTCTGGTTTGACATTTTCCAACTGCTCAATCGCATCTACACCATCTTTGGCAGTGATGACATCAAAGTTATGACGTTCAAGCAAACGCGAAGTCACTTTACGTACTGTCACTGAGTCATCCACAATCATTACCAAATGACGCTGATCACGGTGACGCGTTAACTCTCGTTGATCATTCGCTGCTTGACGTTTATTACTCAAAGCCTGACGTGCAATATTTTGTGCATCTAAAATTAAACAGACTTGACCATCACCCAAAATTGTTGCACCGGCCACAGCACCAATTGACGTAAACTGCTTGCCAATTGGTTTTACAACAATCTGTGAGCGTGAACCAATCAACTGATCGACCAATAATGCTGTATTTTTACCACTGTTATTTTTAATGAGTAACACAGGTAAAGAGTGGGCAATACCAGAGAAACGTGGCATCGGTTGGTGTGCCACAAACTCAGCCATATAACGCAAGTTATAGCGTTGCTGATCGATGACAAAGTCTTCTTTATTACTATGGAAATATTCTTCCAAGGTACTTGGTGCAATACGTACAATACGATCAATTTGCGATAATGGTACAGCAAATTGCTGATCACCCACTTTCACCATCAAGGCATCACTCACTGCAACAGTAGTTGGCACACGAATGGTAAAAGTTGAACCTTGACCAAGTACCGAAGACACTGAGACTTGCCCACCAAGTGACTTAATTTCACTTTGTACCACATCCAATCCAACACCACGCCCAGAAATCTGAGTAACTTGTTGCGCAGTACTGAAGCCATGATGAAAAATATATTGCAATATTTCTTCATCAGACACGCTTTGATCAGCTTGAATCAAACCATTTTGCAATGCTTTGGCTTTGATGATTTTCGGATCAATTCCCTTTCCATCATCCTTAAACTCAACCAAGACATCTGTACCTTGACGACTAATATTCAGCTCAATGCGTCCTGTTGCAGGCTTATTACATTGCTCGCGAATAGACGTTTCTTCAATACCATGGTCAATTGCATTACGTAACATGTGTTCTAATGGAGACATGAGCTTTTCAAGAATATTACGATCCAATTCACCTTCTGTATTATGTACAATCAGCTCTGTTGGTCGATTTAAACTTGAAGCCGTTTGACGTACCAAACGTTGTAAACGTGGTAATAAGCGGGTAAATGGTACCAAACGAGTACGCATTAAACCTTCTTGAATTTCAGCTTGAATACGTGCTTGTTGTAACAATAAACCTTCTGTATCACGAATTTTTTCAGCCAATGTGCTCTTAAAATCCACCAAGTCCGATGCAGATTCGGCAAGTGACTTAGATAACTGATTTAAAGAAGAATATTGGTCCATTTCAAGTGGATCAAAATCAGCATAACGTGAATTTGAATCACCATGCTTAGCAATAATTTGTGACTCTAATTCCCCTTCCATTCGGCGTAACTGATCTGCCAAACGTTGAATCGCCAATTCCATTTCCGACAGCGTATTACCAAACTGCCCCAAATCCATTTCAATACGTGAACGGTTAATTGAGTTCTCACCCGACAAATCGATCATTTTTTCAATCAAGTCTGCCGAGATACGAATCATCTCATTGCTGTTTTCAACTTGCTCAACTTGCCCCCATTCACCCAACATTGATGGTGGTTCAGTACCATCACCTTGAATAAACTCAACGCTCTGATTATCCCAAAAGATATCATTGCTAATTATTTTTTCAGGTAATTGTGCCGATACATCAACATACTGAATATTTTTAAGACCCGTTTTGATCGAATCAAAATGCTCATAATTATTCGACAAAATGGCATTTTTCAACCAATTAAATGCTTTACTCAATAACTGATCATAAGCATTTGAGTTGAAATTATGCAAACCAAAACGTTCAAATGTATTTTCTAATTCATATGCAATATCAGATATTTGTGTATAACCAACCATTTTTGCACCACCTTTTAAAGTGTGGGCAATACGTTGTAATTGCAATAATAGACTACGACTACTACGCTCATCAAACCATTGATCTAAAATATCATCAGCACGTGCCAATAATTCTTCAGCTTCTTCTGCAAAAGCATCTTGTGCCACATTTTCGACTGAAGAATTATTTTGTATCGCAGCGACAGCTCCCATTTCATCAACTGGCGCCTGTGCTTCAAATTGCTGAATAGAATCAGACTGCCCTACATGTTCAGGCTCTGCAACGGCAGAAGGCTCATCCGATGTATCGAATGCAAGTTTGATCGGCTGTTGCTTTTCAATGGCTTGCAAAAGACCTAAAAGATGAACAGCTGGATAATCAATCCCTTGTTCACGAATCACTTGAATACGTTCTGCAATTTCATCCTGAACCATACGAATGGTTTGCATCAACGCCGCATTTACAGGAATTTGTTGCTTAATAATTCGTTCATAAATTGATTCTAAATGATGGGCAATCAGACCAATATGCTCTGCTTGTACCATATTCGCACCACCCTTTAAGGTATGCAAATAACGCATCAAATTATTTAATGACGTCAGATTTTGGGTATCAGAGAACCATACCGTTAAATCCTGATCAATCCCCACCAACAGCTCATCTGCTTCTTCAAGGAAAATATCCAAGACCTCAGCATCAAAGTCTTTAAAACTATCGGCAGAATGTAAATATTGCTGATCTTTTGCAATCAGATTAAAGATTTGATTGCTATTAAATTCAGCTGTCGCTGCAGTTTCAGGAAGAGTGATCGTTTCCAAATCTACAGTTTCAAGTGACTCTGTCTGTGCAGAATCCACAGCTTCAATCTGTTCAATGTCTTGTATAACATAGTCATACAATTGTTCTAAAACATGTTGACCATTTTCATTTAAAACGACGCGTTGACCAGATGCTAATGCATCAAATAGATGAATAAACTCTTGATGTGCTTGATTAAACAGCTCAAATACATAATCTGTATTCAGTAAACGTTGATCAGCCAATATATGTTCATAAGCAACTTTTAATGCCAAGCTAATATCATGAATACCTTGTGCTGCGCGGTTGTCTGTATGTTCAATTAATACATCAGCTTCACGCATTAAGCTTTCAAAATATGCTGGATATTCAACTTTGGCTTTTTGATCAAAATCAAATTCAGCATCAAGCAAATGCTCAATATTTAAGTCAACCAGTTGAGAAACGAGATCTTGCTGATGCTCATTACTTTCTAAATATTCAGTTTGGAAATCATAACGTTCCCAAGCATCATTAAACTTTTGACAAATAACTTTTTGTTGTTCTGAACTATTTTCTTGCACCAGTGTATGCAAATAATCTCGAACAAATTCAGTATAATGTATTAAAAGTGCATTTTCATTGGTGCTATGCTGTGTATCGTCTTTTAACAAAATTTTAAATAATTGTTCAACTTTACTACTCGCATGAAATACATCATCCACATGCGCCATCGCTGAACTACCACGCAAGGTGTGTAATGCACGAATCAAGCGGTTATAGTGATCTGGGGTATGCTGTTCAATGCTTAAGAACGTGTCAATTGACGCCAGATGTTCTTCAGACTCTTCAATAAAGATTGCAATAGTCTCGGCCAGAAATCGACGATCCTCAGCTTCGTCAACCGCCTCCTTGTGATTCTCAAGTGAAGTTTTTTCAGACGAAATAACTTCTGGTTGTTCTGGCATAGTCACAGGACTTTCAGGAGTTACAGGCTCTACCATAGCAGTCGTTGGTTTTGCTTGTGCTATAACCTCAGCCGCATCATCGGTTGTAGAATATTCTAAGCCTGTCAAAACATCTGCACTATTTAATTGCGCTGAAAGTGCAAGTAATTCTTCAAGTGCTGGCTCAATACTCAGATTTTGTTGAATCTGTTGTCCCAACAAAACCAAAGGTCTTAAATCTAACTGATGCGCTTGTGCTTTGGCAAAATCATCATGCAGCTTAAATTTATAAATATTAAATACCGCATTGACATATTGCTGTAATGGTTGAGATAAACTCAAACTTTTAGCAATCACACGATTTAATGTATCTTCAACCGTCCAAGCCAACTCACCTGATGACTTTGCGCCCACCATACGACCAGACCCTTTCAAAGTATGGAAATTACGGCGAATTACAGTCAAAAGTTCTGCATCTGACGGTTCACTTAACCATTGTGTTAACAACGGCTGAACATTTTCGATGATCTCTTCGATCTCTTCCACAAAGATTTCTAAAATTTCAGGATCTTGGTCCACAAATTCGTCTTGGGGAAGATTTATATTTTCAACTAAATCTTTTAATATTTTTTTCATAGCTCAGGCTTCTATCATAGTTCCTTAGAGGGACTAAAACCTATCAACAGCTTAATTTTATTAACAATAAATTAAGTGATCTAAGCGTGATTAATACCCAAAGAATACTTTTACACAGTACTCTTTGGGTTGCTAAATTATTGCTCTGGTAATTTAAAGTCAGATACAGATTGACGTAACGAGTCTGCCATACTTGCTAACTCTGATACCGAACGTGCTGTATCAAACGTCGCAGTGGTCGTTTGCGATGTAATCTCTTGTACAATATTCATCGTATTTGCAATATGACCTGCTGACGCTGACTGTAGTTTTGCTGAGTCAGAAATGTTTTCAATCAATTTTGCCAAGCTGCTTGATACGCTTTGAATTTCATCCAAGGCAACACCGGCATCTTTTGCCAAATGCGCACCACGTACAACTTCCGAAGTGGTTTGCTCCATTGAGATTACCGCTTCATTGGTATCTGTTTGAATGGTTTTTACCAGTGTTTCAATCTGTTTAGTTGCTGAAGCTGAACGTTCTGCAAGACGTTGTACCTCATCGGCTACGACTGCGAAACCTCGACCTGCTTCACCTGCCATCGATGCCTGAATTGCAGCATTCAATGCCAAGATATTCGTTTGATCGGCAATATCGTTAATCAAAGAGACAATGTTACCAATCTCTTGTGATGATTCACCCAAACGTTTAATACGTTTAGACGTTTCTTGAATCTGTTCACGAATCGTATCCATACCTTCGATTGAACGGTTTACCACTTCCGCTCCATTCGATGCAATTTGTACCGAACGTTGTGCTACGTCTGCTGATTCAGTCGCATTGGCAGATACGTGCTCAATCGATTGTGCGATTTCATTAATTGCGGTAGACGCACCTGCAATTTCTTGCGCCTGATGCTCAGATGCCTCAGCCAACTGGTTAGTAATCAACTGAGTGTTTTGGGTATAGCTTGCAACTTCTTGAGACGTTTCATTGATTCGCGATACAAGGTCACGTAATTGGTCGATTGCAAAGTTAATCGAGTCGGCAATTGCACCCGTAAAGTCTTCCGATACTGTTGCATACGAACTCAAGTCACCATCCGCTAAGTCAGCAATCTCATCAAGTAAACGTAAAATTGCATTTTGGTTACGGTCATACTCATCTTGTAAACGAGTTACACGAACTTTATCAGCTTCACCACGTAAAGTTAAAAGTTTGAATACAGAGAACAAGAAAATACCAAGCATGATCACTAATAATACGCCAGGAATAACCGTCGTTGCCCAAGAGCTACTGCTGAGATTATTTAAATCTTTTAACAGCTGATCAGATTTAGCAAAAATATTCGTCGATGCTTGACGTACTTTTACAATTTTTGAAGAGTTCTTTAAAATACTATCTGATGCAGATTTTAAGACATCATTATAATCAGACTGAATACTTTGTAATGACTCACGCATAGAAGGTTGATCAATACGTGTTACACCAAGCTCTGCACTGCCTTTAAGTTGAGCATCAAGATATGCACCAAATGTTTCGGTATCAGCATTAAAGTCATCTGCCGATGCACGCGCATTTTCAGAACCACTTAAAACTGATGAAATAGAACGTAAAATACGTTCGGCGATAAACACTTGGTTTTTCGCCAACACCACCTGTGAACTTGGCATATTTTCACGTGCCATTTGGTTCACCATTAAGTTGTATTCTGCCTGAATTCCAGGAATAACATCACTCATGGTAACGTTAGTATCATATAATTGATTAATTACTTTTTGTTCAGATGCAATTAAACTGATATCTGCTGAGACTTCTGACCAAAGTTTTTCTACTTTTTTCATGTCCGCATTTGATGAGTGAATATCTTTAACAATTTCCAAGTTTTCATCAAATTTCTTTTGCGATGCAACAAGATCTTTAATCGTATCTTCTTTACCAGAAGCCGTTGCCTCTGTCGCCTGACGAGACATGGTTTGAGAAAGTAACTTTAACTCACCAATACTACGTGTTAAGTCATTGTTTCGTGGAACATTATACAATAATGTAAGCAAACAAATTACAGCGACAATGATGGTCACCAAAGCTGTAATCAGATATGGTTTCGATTTATCACTGTCGCCGAATAACTTGGAAAACTGATCCAATTGCGTTTGCAACTTTGATGCTGCAATTGGATTATTTTTCTGCGTATTTTCAGATGTATTTTTCTTTTTTAGCTTAAAGCCCATTCAGCTTCTCCCCGAAACGCTTAACCTAACATTGAGCGTAGAAACTCGTTTATTTAAATTTTTCCGATGCATTCATGTATTTAGGATCACTCAACAATTGGCTGAACAAAAATATATTCCACGCACGATTATGCTGTTGAAAATACCCTTGACAGTATGTTTTTAGCTTCTTTTCTAAATTTTTGTTTTCTGAAAAAAAACTTTTTTTATTGAAATGTTGAATCCCCAAAACTTGATCTACAATCAAACCGACATAATGATCATTATGGCTAATGCATAAAACTTTTTGTGTTGGTGTAAACTGACTTCTTTGTCCAGAAATAAAATAGGTTAAATCTGATACTGACAGTAAACGTCCCCGAATATTTGCAAGTCCTTTTACCCAATTTTGTACGTTTGGAACTGCTGTACATTTAGGTGGGTAAATCACTTCGGTCACTTCACCTAGTGGAGCAACAAAATATTGCCCCATCATTTCAAATGCAATGCCTGACCATCTATTTACTTCACTTTCTTTATCAACGTAGTTTTGATTTCCACGTTTTGACAGTCGAAGTAATTCGATAAATCCATTTGCTGCCATAATTATCCCGTAGTGAGATGCTGTTTAATCACATTGATTAAGACATTCTCATCAATTGGTTTGGTTAAATAATCACATGCACCTTGGCGTTTTCCCCAAACACGGTCAGTATCTTGATCTTTGGTACTGACAATCACCACAGGAATATGCTTTGTTGTTGCACCGCGTGCGATTTGACGTGTCGCCTGAAAGCCATTTACACCCGGCATCACAACATCCATCAAAACCAAATCTGGCTGTTCAGCTTGTGTTAACGTGACCCCATCAGCACCATTATTGGCTTCTAGAACATCATAGCCATGCCGACTTAAAATTTCTTTAAAACGATACATCTCTGTAGGAGAGTCGTCTACGATTAAAATTTTTGCCATCTTATTTCCCCATTCAGAATTTAAAATTAAACATGTTTCCGAATAGCATTTAATAATTCATCTTTACTAAATGGTTTAGTTAAATACTCATCCGATCCTACGACCTTTCCTTTTGCTTGGTCAAACAAACCGTCTTTACTTGACAGCATAATCACAGGAATGTTTTGATAACTCTGAGAATTTTTAATAAGAGCACAAGTTTGATAACCATCTAATCGAGGCATCATAATATCGACAAAAACAATATCAGGATTTGCATCAGCAATTTTTGAAAGTGCTTCAAATCCATCTACTGCAGTGATAACTTCACATCCTTCACGCTGCAATAGTGTTTCAGCCGTTCGACGGATCGTTTTAGAATCATCGATAACCATGACTTTTAAATTTTGGAACTTTTCTTCCATTTAATGCCCTTCCCCATAAATTCAGAATTTGACGTTCCGAATACATTTATTTTTTGAAATTTATCATCCTTATTTAACATGCATTTGCTCACTTTATCAATCAAGATTTCGAATAAACTTAGGAATCATGTTTAAAAGCGCTATAAAACAGCGTTAAAAGCAGATTTACAGTTGATTAAGAAACTTATATATTCTTAAAATAGATCGCAAATTATCGTCTAGTTTTAACGTAATTAAAAATAATTATTGAGCTACATTCTGCTTTATTTGGGGAATTAATCATGCTGCAGACTTGGTCTTGGCAGGTGCGATCTAAAAAGTACTCCACAGTATTTTTTCAAACACTTGTGATCGGGGTTCTAAACATCTTACTATCAACCTTATGCTTTGCTACAGATGCACAACCCAAAGCAGTTTGGTATCGTTATTATGATAAAGGTGTTGCTAATATTAGTAGTACAGTCACGCCTGCACATATTCGTCATGGCTATGAAGCTCTAGATGCAAATATGCAAGTCATTCGTCTTAATCGTCCTTATAATGCCGAAAAAGATGCTCAACAATCTACCTCGCGAGCTGCACAAGCCAAACAGTATGAGCAAAATGCGCGCCTTAAACGTGCATATAGCAATAGCTCAGTGGCGATCAATAAACGTGATGAACAATTAGCAAGTATAAAAAAACAAATCTCAATGCAACAAGCTCAAGTGAAACAGTTACAAAATGACCGTATTTTACTTAAAAGACAGGAAATGGAACATTTTCGTAAAGGAACCTCTGTACCTCTTCATTTAAAACAATCGATCCAATACAACAGTGATCGAATCAATCAAACCAAGAAAAACATTGAAACCTTGCAAAATAATTATCAAAAAACACAAGACTCTTATAACAATATTATTCAACGTCTTAAAGCAATGGAATAAGATGAAATCATGGCTTTTTTTCTTCTGCGCATGATTTATCTTCCTAAAACATTGCGCATTTTGACACCAAAAAATTTATCCTGACAGATAATTTTCATCAAAAGAACATTATCAAATGTTCCCTTGTTGGTTTTATCGTATAATCTCCACTTTAATGCTTAAAATTTTAGGACAGTTTCCATGCGCGCGAGTCGCTTTTTATTTGCAACGTTAAGAGAAACCCCAAATGATGCGGAAGTTATTTCACATCAATTGATGCTACGTGCGGGGATGATTCGTAAATTGGCTTCAGGTTTGTATACTTGGTTGCCGATGGGTGTACGTGTGCTCAATAAAGTTGAAGCGATTGTACGTGAAGAAATGGATCGCGCAGGCTCATTACAAGTATTAATGCCTGTGACACAGCCCGCTTCTTTATGGGAAGAATCAGGTCGTTATGTACAATATGGTCCTGAACTTTTACGCTTTAAAGACCGCCATAATAATGACTTTGTCCTTGGTCCAACACATGAGGAAGTCATTACCGACCTCGCTCGTAATGAACTTAAAAGTTATAAGCAACTTCCTGCTAACTTTTACCAAGTACAAACTAAATTCCGTGACGAAATCCGTCCACGTTTTGGCGTAATGCGTTCACGTGAATTTGTGATGAAAGATGCTTATTCTTTCCACGTTGACCAAGCGTCTTTACAAGAAACTTATGATGTGATGTACGATGCATATTGCAAAATTTTCACACGTTTAGGCCTAAACTTCCGTCCTGTTCAAGCAGATACAGGTTCAATTGGGGGTTCAGGCTCACACGAATTCCACGTGTTAGCTTCAAGTGGTGAAGACGATATTGCTTTTTCAACTGAGTCTGACTATGCAGCTAACGTTGAAATGGCAGAAGCTGTACTTGTTGGCGAACGTGCTGCACCAACACAAGAAGTAAAAATCATTGATACACCTGATCAAAAAACAATTGCAGATGTTTCTGCATTTTTAGGAACTGATCCTACTCATTCAGTAAAAGCTTTGTTGGTTCAAGGTATTACAGATGAAAAAGGTCACGTCCCTGTAGTCGCATTATTCTTGCGTGGTGATCATGAACTTAATGAAATCAAAGCAGAAAAGCATCCTTTAATTGCAGCACCATTAACTTTTGCAACTGAAGCTCAACTGCAAGAAAATGGCTTAACAGCAGGTTTTTGTGGTCCACAAGGCCTTGTTGAAAAAGGCTTAACAGTCATTATTGACCGCGCGGCTTCTGTACTTTCTGACTTTGTTGCTGGTGCAAATGTGGTTAACAAACATGCAACAGGTTTGAACTGGGAGCGTGATGCCAAATTTACTGAAGTTTATGACTTGCGTAATGTGGTTGAGGGTGATCCATCACCCGATGGTAAAGGCACAATCCTAATCAAACGTGGCATCGAAGTTGGTCATATTTTCCAATTGGGTAAAAAATACTCTGAAGCACTTGGCTGTAAAGTATTAGGTGAAGACGGTAAGCCGATGGTCGTCACCATGGGTTGTTATGGTATTGGTGTAACGCGTGTTGTTGCATCTGCCATTGAACAAAATTTTGATGAAAAAGGCATCATTTGGCCTGCTGCGATTGCGCCTTTTGAAGTGGCGATTGTACCCATGAATGCACATAAATCTCCTCGCACTTTAGAGGCGGCAGAAGCATTGTATACAGAGCTACAAGCTGCGGGTTATGATGTATTACTTGATGACCGTAATGAGCGTCCAGGTGTGAAATTCTCTGACTTAGAGCTTACAGGTATTCCACATCGTATCGTGATTGGTGAAAAAGGTTTGGATGCAGGAACTTTTGAATATAAAGGTCGCCGTGATGCCGAATCTGTGAATATTTCTAAAGAAGAATTATTGGCTAAAATCGCTCAATAACCCCATATCAAAATGAAAAATCCCGCTCAGTGCGGGATTTTTTATGCAGACCAACTTAAAAATTTAGCAAAATGTGAGAGAACCGTAACAGTTACGATAAGCAGGTTCCAATAATGTAATATTACCGTCTCGAGCATTACTTGTACTTGCAATATTATGAACCAAACTGCTTACTTTATCTTCAATATTAAGCGTAAAAGCATCCTGTAAATACATACTCCACCCTGTTGGTACTGCTTGTGCATACCCTGGATATTTAATCCCTTGTTTAGATAATGCAATACCAAAAGTATTTGAGTTGACGTCAATCTGATGCACATTTTTAAGATTATATGGCATGATATAATCATTTAAGGCTGCTCGGGTTGTTCCTAAACCACCTGCCAATTGATCTTTAATATAATTACCCACCCCACCTTTTAATACAGGCATCAAACCATTCGCTAGAGCTGTACCTAGACTCCCACCACAAATAAAGCCAATGAGTCTGACACAAGAGCGATCCACTACTAGCCCATTCATAATCTCATCAACTACGCCGCCTAGGCCAATACCTTGAATTTGTGCCTGTGTGACTCGATTTCCAATCACAGAAACGATTAAATTATTACGTTTTACCGTCTGATAATCTACTGTTAAATCTCGATAATCAACATAAGCAATGAGAGGAATACCTAAAATTTGTGCATTATCTAAACCCAAATAAGCACTTGCATCAGTATAACGACTTCGTCCTGCCGCATCACTACATACATCTGGGGCTTTACAGGTGACAGCCACATCCGTTTCACCTAACATAGATAAGTTAGCTACACCTGTTAAGTAACCACTAAAACTAGTTAAATTACCAAAACTTAAAGGACCTACAGCTTTATCTGCACCAATCCGCACACCCACGACTTCACGTGTTGCTGCTGTGTCTGCATTTTTTACTGCAAATTGAAAAAATGGATTTGTTAAAACAAAATCTTTTAAATTACTTTGGTTAGAAGCGGCATTATTTGAGTCTGCCCCTTTAGGTTGATTAGTTAACGTCGTCGGTAAAGTAATACAGGTACCACTTGCATTGGTTACACAACCAAAGGAAACATCAGAAATATCAATATCACATCCCGCCTTGCCTGTAGCAGAACTATTCGTACCGCCACAACCCAATTGTAGAGATTTCATATTAGCATTGAGTTGAACCTCAGCTTCCATTCCTAATGTATAAAATGATAATCCATCTTGCTCTTGCCGATTAAGAGAATACAAAGCCTGTCCTTGGGTTGCAGACAACTCATCATCGGTCATTTGCACCAAATGTGTGTTTGCGGCTACATTCACGTCAGATGTATTTTCTAAATCTGCCGAATGTGCATAAGCAAATGACGTCATGATTGACAATATTGCTATAGATAAACTTTTCATAAGTTCACCATTCCTTCATTTTTGTTTTTCTTGCTCATCCCAACCATGAGATAACTGTTTATTTCTTACCTCAGTATAGGCTAGCATAACTTAATAATAAATGTAAAAAATACAATTTCCGATATATCGTAACAAAAAAATCTAATTTTTACATTTATAAAATTTTCAACAACTTAGTCAAATTTCACATTGCGTAGCAATTTCAATATAAAGATTAAAATATTACGATGACATTTATCAGATTAATTCAAAATATCACTCACTAAATGACAACATTTATTATGAACACTTAAAGCGCCGATTACGGCGCTTTATAGGCACTCTACAATTAGATTATCGTGGAGAGATTCCCAAAGTACTACGGATATTTCCACCCGTCATGACAATTTGTCCTAAAGTTTGAGCTGGAGGTAATACTGTGCTGCCTGTATTTTTAGGATATAAATTTACATCTGCACGTAAAACATTTGCAGGTGTTTTTGTCGTATTTAAATTTACAGAATTCGTAAACTCTACGGTTGTAGCACTCATATTTAATTTACTACTTAAGCTCATATTGCCAGAAAGACTTTCCAAGCCTAATTGGGACGGTGAGTCTGCACTTGTACTACCCGATTTATCACTTATTCTTAAATAATTTCGATTAGTATTCCCCGGCTGATCTGCATTTAAAGCAACATCACCATAAATCAATAAGCCTGATCCGCTACTTGGTGCGACAACCAAATTTGCTGTTCCATCTATACGTGCAGCAAGACCAAACAATACATCGGTATTTTTACTAAAGCTATCACTCGCCACAAAGCAATTACTTGCAGTAGAATCCTTACAAGTTGATGAAACAACACGAGAACCCGGTAATTGTCCAACAGCCAACTCTGCATCTAAAGCAGCGACTAATTTTGGTACATATATCCATAATCCACCAGTAATAAAACTTATATTCCCAGTTAAGTCTGCAAGTAAATTAATATTTCTTAAACCTGCATAATAGTTTACTGTTTCATTGTTATTAAATTGGTTTTTTGCACCATCAATCAATAACATGGAAGTCGTTTGAGAACCTGTACTGTTACGTCCCTCTGTACTCATGCTTAAGCCAAAACCAATACTCTGCTTATTATTATTTGCATCTTTTACACCATATATACCAAGGTTTGCATTCAAGTTATAAATAGGTAGACCTAAGCCCCATGAACTTCCTGCATTCGTTACAGGATTTATTATACTGTTATCAGCGACAAATAATCCTTGACGTGCAATAGCTTGAAAGTCCATGCCCCGCACAGCAACAACTAAAGCATTTGATGGCGTAGAACCTGGCGTGTTATACAAAGCTGTTTTCAGTGTTGAAGCAGCAGCAGATGAATTTCTAGCATATATCTTATTTAAAAGTGTACTAATAGGAAAATCAATCGTATTGGTCTGCGCAGCATTGATATAAACATCACCGAAATCTATAAATGCCGAATCACTATTCAAAGCTAGACTTGTCGCTGTATTACTTCGAATTTGTAAAGGTGTTAAATTACCATAACGTAAAACATACGCATTTTTACCTGACATTCCTATATCAAAATACGTTTTTTGGGTACTTGCCGCATCATTTTCAAAATCAGCTTTCATTTGTAGATGTAAGCCACCTTTACCCGCTAAATTACCCGTGCCTGTATTTGCTGATCCCGAAGTTGCTGCACCTAAAGTTGAGTCTTGTGTACCATTAACTTTTATATATGCATTTTTTAATGTGCCTGAAGCACCAATTCGACCAAAACTTGAAATATTAGAGTCTAATCCTGTTGCCTGATAGGCTTTATAATCCGAACCTACATTTTTTTTGTAGCGTAAATCTAAATTAAGACCTGGTTGTTTCTTACCAGAAAAATCAGGGTCATCGACATCAGCAAGAACAACTCTATTTATATTCGAAGTCTCATTCTTTTTATTGGTGGATAAAACCAAACCTTCCGCTGGGTCTATATACAAATAGCCATTTCCAGCAAAATTAAAGTTAAAGTCTTTAAATATGAGTTGATTATATTCAGTCGCATTATTTAATGTATAAAAAAGATTTGCATTTTTTAAGCCAAAACCTAAAGAGACTGGACTCCCCCCATTAAACAAGCCATTTTGAGTTTCTAAAGAAAAGGTTAAATCCTTTCGGTTCTGAAAAGTTAATGCACCTAAAGACTGACTGCCAGCCCCTGTACAATCTGCAGTAATACCCGCACCATTAGGGCATACAGCCAAATTACCAATATGCATCGTTGCAGGTCCAAAAACTGCACTTAAACCTAAACCATTCGATGCTGTCGCACTTGCTCCTGGTTTTCCCCCCACATCCGCAGTAAATTTTGCACTTAGCCCACCGGAACCATAAGGGGTAGTTTCGATATTTCGCATACTCACATTCAGTACGTCGTCCACACCTGTCGTGGTTTGCGTACTATCCTTCCAATTTACCTCTCCAATTTGAACTTTGTTTGCTTCAATCTGTAAACTGATACCATCTTGACCTGAGATCTCACTCAAAGAACTATCTTCTAATTCTTGCAATGCAAAACAATGTTGCGCACATAAAATACTCAACGTTAAAATATTTAACTGTATTATTTTTTTTCTCATCACTTATCCCTACCTGTGACATTTATTTTCGCTTAAATGCTGATAAGCGGTTTTTTTAGCAACGTGAAGCACTCGAACCATTACAACCAAAAATTTTAAGCGTTCCTGCGATTGCTAAATTTCCATGCATATTTAGACCTGTAAAGCCTGTTTCCTTACCTTGATCAAAAACAGAAGCATGATTGGCAGCATAAGTTGTATTGTTTAAATAACCTTTTTGGGTGGTACTATCTGTCTCAATCTGTAAGGCTGCATAACCAAAATTACGAATTTTTAAAGGCTGAAAATAAGTTGGCGTTGTTGCACCATCATCACCAAAACGTAATTGAAGTGCTGTACGACTACCATCACCCGTTTGTGCCAAAGAAACTCCATCTAGTTGGAATTTTTCTAACTGTAAAGTTCCTTGCAATTGTTTAAAGACCAACCACTGTATATTTCCTGAGCCATCTTTACGATTATTCGGTGAAATTGCTAAACGACAATAAGCAGTATCACCAGAACATTCATATACTCTAGATAAAGAACCATCAGTGGTTGCCTTATGATTTAAAGACAATGTCCAACTTAAATCTGCACCACCTTGACCATTGATCTCACTCAATGTTTGATTATCTAATCCTATCAACCCTGCATGTGCGGTTGAAACCAAGAGTAACAAAGAACTCAATACTATTTTCATCATTAAGCTCCTTATAAACCCGTAGTGGTCATTTTAAAATGCTGAATTAATAAACCATCAATGACGGCAGAGCCTAAATTGACATCTGCGCCTGTGCCCTTCATCACAATGCCTGAAGTCGTTGATGCTTTATCTGCATTCATGATTCTATCATTATTTGAAAACGCAACTTTACCAATAGAAATACTACTATGCGTTGCGGTTGTTCCTTGATAATTAGCACCACCTATTGAAACTGTAGTACCACAATAACGTACGTTACACGTTGAACCGGTATAAGTGGTACTATCTAGGTTGCCATAATCAGTATAAATTTTATTATATACGGCTGCTTGATTTGGAATACGTGTCAATTCTAAACTGAGATTTTTTCCATCGGGTGTATCAATAATTAAAGGTTGATAGATACTTCCTAAAACAAGATTGATATTTGGACTATATATATACAGACCTTCATTTGTATCAAAGACTGCTGCTGCCCCACCATCAATCGCAGGCGTCTTTAAGTCTTTAGCTGCACCCGTGGTTTCACGGGTACTGATTCTTAATACTTTATCTGCCCAAGTACCACCATCTGCATTAAAATGCGTATTTAGACGCAATAATAGTCCAGCGCCTAAAGTATTATTATAGGTTGATGACAACCCACCTGTCCCTGTTGTTGCACCATCTAAAGTTTGAAATAGGCGTATTTGAGAACCTTCTAATAGCAAACCATTTGCAATCATTTGGACACGAAGCTTTTCTTCTAAGCCTTTTGAATCTATTGGTGCACCTGTATCAGGGTTCACAGCAGATGTTGAACCAGCTGTTGTTTGGTTACGCGCAAAAATATCACCCCATAGACCTAATTTAATCGTTTGAGTATTTAAAGGCTGAATACCGACTTGCGCTAAAGGTGCTTCTAATTGTAAATAACTTAGATCTTTTGACGTACCTGCAAAATTTGGAACATTTTTGGTATCAACACTCAATATCCATGGATTTTTTTCTGTGCCAGAACTCACACCGACATTACTAAAACGTGTCGTTACGTTATTATCATTTTGAGAAAGTGCTAAACCATACAAGAAAATATCTGCTTTTTTAGCACCTGCATTCGTTGCAACTGAAGTTAATGGACCGACGGGAATGATACGGATTAAACCTGTATCTTTTGTTCGATCGCCCCATGATGCTTGTGGGTTTGCCACATTATCTTCAGCTTTTTGGAATACCATTTTAAAATTTTCAGGTAAAAAGGCCACGCCTTCACCTGTTGCCTCACTCAAGCTTTCATCGGTCAATGCTTCTAAGGCAAAACATGACTGTGATAACCCAAGTCCTAGCAGTGAAGCCAGTACCGTCTTTTTCAAGTTTACTGTATAACCGAGCTTAGTCATCTTGACCTTCCTATGTATACAATGCTCCGCACCATATTTTATTTTTCTAAAATTTCTTTGTTTTGAACAAATGACCATCTTTTTGTTCAAATAGGGCAATAATCCAATTCTGCCAACCTTTTCTCATTTTCCATTATGCTGAAAAATTTATCAAATGCAAAAAAAATACGATTTATCGTCCATTTTTCCGACAAACGTATGTTTATATAAAAAATCATAAATTAAATCAATATATTACATTTAAATAAAATCCACATTTCCACGATAAAATCGTATGTGCTGAATTAATATTTATATACAAAAAAAGCAAGTGAGTGACACTTGCTTTTAAATGCTAAGGAGCTTTTAAGCCTTAGGTAAAGTCACACCTCTTTGACCTTGGTATTTACCACCACGGTCTTTATAAGAGGTTTCACAGACTTCATCAGATTCAAAAAAGAGCATTTGTGCCACACCTTCACCTGCATAAATACGTGCTGGTAAGTTTGTGGTATTTGAAAACTCTAAAGTTACATGACCTTCCCACTCTGGTTCTAGCGGGGTGACATTTACAATAATGCCGCAGCGTGCATAGGTTGATTTTCCTAAACAAACCGTCAAAACATTACGTGGAATACGGAAATATTCGACGGTACGTGCTAAAGCGAATGAGTTCGGTGGAATAATACACACATCAGATTCGATATCGATGAAGCTTTTATCATCAAAGTTTTTTGGGTCGACAATTGCAGAGTGCACATTGGTAAATACTTTAAACTCACGTGCGCAACGAACATCATAACCGTAGCTAGATACACCGTATGAAATTAGCTTTTCACCATTTGCATCTAAACGAACTTGGTTTTCAGCATACGGTTCGATCATCCCGTGTTTTTCGCTCATTTCACGAATCCAACGATCAGACTTAATTGCCATGTATTTTTCCCAAAATGCTTAACTGTATAACTGAATGTACTTTAACTTAAAATGCGTTTGATTGAAATGTTAAGCGCTTTAAAATTCAGGATTGCATGATATTCATACAAACCGCTATAGACTCAAAATTGCCGAATAACCAATAGGCACAGAAAATCCAAACAAGATTACAGAAGCTGTGCGCTGCATATTAAATGGGTTAAGCCAAGCAATTTTATTTGAAGTTAATTTTTTCCCTAAAAAGATCCAAAAGAACGCAATGGGAATAATTAAAACCAAGAAAACGAGCATGTGTGATACATAAGCAGCAAAATTATGCCAAACAAAACTTGGAAAAATTGCAGATGCAAAAAGTAAGGCTTTTGGATTCAGCAAAGTTGCACAAAATAATGCGCTTGGGCGAATAGTCGCCTGAGAATAATTTGGCTGTCGCTCTGCCTTATCCCAAAGTTTAAATGCTAAATAAATAATAAATACTGCACTAAACAATTTTAAAATGACAGGAATCATCGGAAATTGTTTGGCTAAACTGCCAATCAAAGCACCCCAAATCGTAATCGAAATAAAATAACCCAATGCTTCCGCAGGAATCAGGCTTAGAGATTTACGCACCCCCACTTGGATGCCAGAAGATGCCAACAATGTGTTGGTCGGACCCGGAGTCAATAAAATGGTGACAATGAGCCCAATAAAAAACCATGAAATCATTAAATGACCTCACTAAATCATTGAGCGCAGATTAAATCAGTTGCTCAGACTTATCAAAAAAATAATTGTAAGTAGAGATCTAAATTTTGGAAAAATATTGAAAATAATATTAAATATCAATAAAATAAAAAATATTTACAATTTATTACTTTTAAGTCATTTTATCGTAACAATCGAGATAAACTTTTATTTTTGAACATTATTTATGCAAAAAACTGAATATTCTGTACTTTTAAGCCATTTTTCAGCTGAGCTTATTATGATTTATTCATATTTTTAGAGAAATAACATTTTCCTATTGTTTTTATAAACAATCATGCACAATAACCTCTTACGATTTACGTTTAATGATTATGGCGAAAAATTTCTTCAAATCATGGCTTCCTTCCCCAGAAAAAGTCAATCATCTGAAAATTATGAAAATTTTCGGTCAACATACATTGAACCCTCAGCTTTGGTATGTGAATCGTCGCTCTATTTCCAATGCCATGTTTATTGGTACATTTTGGGGTATCCTGCCAATTCCCTTACATAGTGCTTTAATTATTTTAACAGTCTTAATGTTTGAGGCGAATTTGCCTATTGCCTTACTCTTGGCGTGGATTATGAACCCATTTACGGTTGTTCCTATTCTCATTTTTGCCTTTTGGATTGGTGCAAAAATTTATCAAGTGAAAATGATCAATCAAGACATGCTTCTAGGTGTATTTCATCAAATTATTCATTGGATTCAAAACTTTGGTCATGGGCATATTGATTTTAGTCTAGCTAAAATCTTAGCCACAGGTTTATTTTTTGAAGCTTTATTGTTTGCGATTTTATTTTTTCTCGGTACACGTATTTATTGGCGTTGGAGTGTCGTGCGCAAATGGCAAAATCGACATTTAAAATTAGACTAATTTTTAATTCAAGACCACTTCAATCAATTCAGAATATCCTGTGGATAAATCACCATTTAACCATTGCCAATTTTCAACCAGTTTGATGACATCGTTTTCTAATAATTCGATTTTGGTTTGACACTTTCCTGTACGTAATTCACCAGAAACTGTTAAATGTTGATAACAAATTTCAAAGCGATCATCAGACAGCATTTGCCCGATAATTGAGCCAATTTGTACCACACCACCCTCATATTTTGCGGTAATAACTTTACCTTTTTGTGTGTAATAAAACCGTGTTGCACCATTCACATCACCATTCGCTGTATTGGCAAGGCTCATAAATACTTTATTATTGAGTAAATTTAAATTTTTCATCGTCTGATCCCACAGTTTATCATTGTCCTACGCCATGACAAAAAGCAAGGCGTAGGATGACAATATCAGAAAATTCTTTGTGGGTCTTTTTCGACTTTAGTCAGTGATTGGGCAATTTTTTCTGCTATCGCAATATAGTGAGGTGCAGCATCATCTCCAACCACCACAGAAGGCTTACCTGCATCTACATTTTCACGAATTTGCACATTTAAAGGTAAGCGCCCAAGCAGTGGAATGTCATATTGTTCCGCAAGCTGATCACCGCCACCTGTACCAAAGATTTGCTCTTCATGACCACAGTTCGAGCAAATATGTGTAGACATATTTTCGACTACACCTATCACTGGAATTTGTGCTTTATTAAATAATTCAATGCCTTTTACCGCATCCATTAATGCGACGTTTTGCGGTGTTGTTACAATCACTGCTCCTGTCACTGGTATACGCTGCGCCATCGTTAATTGGATATCCCCTGTACCTGGTGGCATATCAATCATCAGCACATCTAAGTCAGGCCATAATGTTTGATTAAAGAGCTGCATTAAAGCGCCTGTTGCTTTTGGTCCACGCCAAGCGACAGGTGTATTTTCTTTACCAATCAAATGCCCAATAGAAAGCACTGCCATGCCATAAGCTTCAAGCGGGACAAAATTTTCAGCTTCAATCATTGGGGTTTGCCCCGAATTTCCAAGCATAGTAGGAATACTCGGTCCATAGATGTCTGCATCGAGCACACCGACTTTTAGCCCTAATTTTTGTAAAGCCAAAGCTAAATTTACAGTCGTTGTCGATTTACCTACACCACCTTTGCCTGAAGACACCAAGATGACATTTTGAATCCGTGGATGCTTAGGTACATCACGTTGTTGGGGTGCGGCTTTTTGGATAGGCGGATTATTGGGATCATTTTCAGCTTGTGGCTGCGGTGCTGAAGCATCAACGACAGGCGGTAACTTTTGGCTTTGATTCTGAGTTTGTGGTTTAGAAGAACAGCTATGACCTTCTTTGCCATGTTGATCACTTGAACAGCTATGACCGTGTTTATGATCATGTTGAATTTTTTGTTGGATCACATGCATATTCAATTCTTGAATACCACATTTTTCCAAAGCATCAGCCAAATCATCATGAATTTTTTGTAAATGTTCAGCTTCCTCAGGAAAAGTATTAATCGTAATTTGTAAAACTTGCCCTTGTACATTGACCTGTGTAATACGATCTTTTAAGGCATTTTTTGAGTTTGGCAAAATATAATTTTGAAGCACATGTTGGATTTCGTCCTCTTTCACCTCTTGTGCAGGAGAAAAAACCGATTTTAAAGAAGAAAGCCACGACATATATTTGCTCCAAAAAGTGAAAATGCACCTAAAACACCTATAGTCTATCTGTAAATGAAGCTTAGGTTAAGTGAAGTTATATCAAGCTTTTTGAATGTACTTATAAATCTTAGTCATTTGGTTGGTTTTAGTTTCATTTTCATCATCAAAAATGAATAAAAATTAGATTCTTAGTCTTTAAAAATGCACTTCATTCATCTCAATAAAGTGCATTTTTTAAATCGCTTCAGCAAATTTCACATTAAACTTGTTGATCTTTATCTTGCTCATCCACTTTTGCCGAATCCTCTTTTTTGAATGAATTAATTTTTTCAGTTGCAGCTTTTTTTAATTCGTCAAATTTCGTTGTCGCTTGTGCTTTGAGTTCATCAAACTTGACCGATGCTTCTTGCTTCAGTTCATTGGCTTTAAGTTTAGCCTCTTCAAACTTATGTGATGCTTCAGTTTTCAAATGCTCTAATTTTTCCTGTGCCTGCTGCTGTGCATCACTCCATTTGGCTTTAGCATCCTCTAACTGTGAATGTGCAGCATCTGACTGTTCTGCACTCTCTTGTTTAAGATCATGTTTTAAATCATTTAGTTTTTCTTCACCTGCAAGTTTTGCCTCATCTGCTTTCAACTTAAGATCATCTTTTAACTCAGATGCTTTTTCTTTTAAATCATTCACTTTTTTTTCAATTGTCATGTCATTATCCTCTGAAGTATCGGTATGCTGTAAATTTTAAGCTTAACAATGCTTATCAATGATTTAGTTATACACTGTTTTTACAGTGATGAATTATTACACAGCAATTTGCAATAAATACCATACGCAATGTTACGTATGTAACTTTTTGCTACTCTATTATTTATAATCTATTTTTAAATCATTGACGAATCATTTATTGCGCTGAACTTTTTCAATTTTAAGATAAGATGCTAAATTCTATATGATCATGATGGAATAGCTCATGACACCTGAAATGACTCGCAAAATGATTGCGATCTGCAATGAAAAAATTGCGAAGAAAGGTGAAAATGTCGGACTGTCTTTTTTATGCGTTTTTTGCTAATAAAAATGATGACCCCAAAACTTTAATGCAAGTTGCAACCTAGTGGATTCAAACCCACAAATTAGATCATTTTGAAAAAGCTATCAAAATTAAGCTTTTGGTTCAGAATAAAATGGATGAATAGACTTATACAACACCATTGGTGGGGAATTGAGTTACATTCAGCTATTGTGACATACAATACCCTTTCATGGCTCAGTGATGCTTATCAGTTAAACTCACAATCCTTCTATGAATTATCTGAGGATTTATTACAAATTGAATTTCCTCAAAAAGATTTGATCATCGATGTCGGTTGGTATAACCCTTTTGGCACTCGAAAAGGTTTTTTTCGTATAGTCGTGATTAAAAATATGGACTGGGAAAAACCATTATTCATTAAAAATTTTAGAAAAATAAATACACTGAAACAGCAAGTTTCAATGCTGATTCAAACTATTGAACAAGGTCAATTTCAATAAAATGCAATCTGAAATAAGAGGTTATTTGTCATTTTTATAGTGGTGGAAACTGTAATCGTTTATATTTTCGGAATAATGGCAAAGCAGGTTTAAACACCCATTTTTTATTTAATATTTTCAAATAGATATAATTTCCACTCCAAATACCAATCAACAAGGGTACAGCAAAAATACTCAGACTGATAACCGCGAAAATCAGGCTTTCCATGATTTCAGCCATTCTGCCATCCAGAAATTGAAACAAGAAAATCAGACTCAGCCAAAGTGGAGAAAAGTAATGTATAACTTTAAAAAAACGTTGTATTTCAAATATTTTATGTGGCGTTTTTAAACACCTAAACAGCAAGCAAAAACTAAAAAATGCCATGATCATTAAAAAAGGCGTGAGATAGAGCATAACTTCTATACCCCGTTGTGCACTACGCGCTGAAGCAGCCACAAATAAATCGCCATGGTAAAAGTTTAAAAACAAACAAAAAGGGATCACAAGACTAAATACCGACACGATACTGGCGAAAAATGCCGAAAATAATAATGACCAAGATCTCATTTTTATGATCCTTTTTGAACTTGGTCTTATTCTGCCTGATTAAATTGTGATTTATATGAGAGAAATGTGAAATTTAAGTGAATTTGCTTAAGATTTAACTGCCCCCATAAAACTGATTGCACCAAACAACCAAATAAACAAGACAAAACAACGCCCTTGATGAAAATGATTTAAATCAGTGCCATGTAAAATATTATGCCGTGTTGCTGTGACTATAGAACTGGTATCCATTTTATAGGCAGCAAGTTCTGAGAAATACGGGTTTAGCTCATGCGCAATTTTTGCCTTATGCCACAAGCTCTTAATTTCATGACCTTTTAAACCAGGTACAATTTTATAGACATCGACAAATTTACTGTCTTGCTGTTTTAAATAACCATGTTGAAGCAAAATATCAGTGAGCAAACCTTCCAATTGTGCATACAATATTGGCGCACAACCTGCATAAAAACCCAGTTCGTACAATTTAAATGCTTCTTGAATCACATTTTTGCGTAATGCTTTATTGTCACCGATTTCTAAGCGATCGAATACTTGAAAAAATTCAGTTTGAAAATGCTCGGTATTGACCACTTCTAAAAGATTAAAGCTTTTTAAATCTTCAACGCGATGAATATCCTGCCAAAAATAGAGTAAATACAATGCATCATTGGCGACCTTCGCATCCAATTCCTGATTTAATTCGTCTGCAAGTACAGCAAAATAAGGCTCCTCCTCTGCCAATTGATGTAAGCATTTCTGTAAATAGCCATATTCATCTTCTGCAATCTCTTCAAGATAGAACTGTGCTTCTTTTAAGATCTGTTTTCCAAGTTGTTGCTGGCTGCCTTTATTTTGTGGAATACGGGTGACAGGTTGGTCAAAATCAAAATCGTCATCATAAATCATGGTCTTAGCACTTTTCCGAAATCAGGCAAGACTCAATATCATAATGTATTCATAAGACAAAAAAGTGATTTAAAAAACATTTCACCTATTCTGTTGTGCATCTTGCTAGCAATTACGCTAAAATCAATGCCCTTGCATTAACTTTGAGAAAGAGAGTTATATCCGTGCGAAATATTTTAGTCACTAACGCCCTTCCATACGCAAATGGTCCTATTCATATGGGTCATTTACTCGGTTACATCCAAGCAGATATCTGGGTTCGTGCCATGCGTGCAATGGGTCATAACGTGACTTATGTCTGCGCGGATGATGCACATGGAACAGCCATCATGCTGCGTGCAGAAGCGAACGGGATTACACCTGAAGCGCAAATTGCCAATGTGCAAAAAGAACATATCCGTGACTTTGATGGCTTCGGCGTACATTTCGACCATTATGATTCAACCAACAGTGACGAAAATAAAGCACGTTCTTCTGAGATTTATATCAAAAACCGTGAAGCGGGCAATATTGCAATTCGTCCTGTGACACAGTTGTTTGACCCTGAAAAACAAATGTTCTTATCTGACCGTTTTATTAAAGGGACTTGTCCAAAATGTAAAGCAGAAGATCAATACGGCGACTCGTGTGAAGTTTGTGGTACAACATATAACGCAACAGAATTATTAAACCCTCGCTCAACCTTGAGCGGTGCAACGCCTGTAGAAAAATCATCTGATCATTACTTCTTTAAACTGCCAAATTTCTCAGAATATTTGCAAAAATGGACACGTGATGAAAATCGCTTACCTGTGTCCATTGCCAACAAATTAGATGAATGGTTTGAAGCAGGTTTGTCTGATTGGGATATTTCGCGTGATGCGCCATATTTTGGTTTTGAAATTCCTGATGCACCAAACAAATATTTCTATGTTTGGGTCGATGCGCCGATTGGTTATATGTCAAGTTTTGAAAACTACATCAAAACCAAACGTCCTGACTTAAGTTTTGATGATTATTGGAAAAAAGATTCACAAAATGAGGTGTATCACTTCATTGGTAAAGACATCGTTTACTTCCATGCATTGTTCTGGCCTGCAATGCTAGAAGGTGCCAACTACCGCACCCCGACAAGCTTGTTTGTGAATGGCTTCTTGACTGTCAATGGTCAAAAAATGTCAAAATCTCGTGGTACGTTCATCAAAGCGGAAACCTATTTACAGCATTTAAACCCTGAATATTTGCGTTATTACTTCGCATCGCGTTTGTCAGATAAAGTTGAAGATTCTGATTTAAATCTTGATGATTTCGTTCAAAAAGTAAATTCTGACTTGGTTGGTAAAGTGGTAAACATCGCCAGCCGTTGTGCAAAATTCATCAATACTAAATTTGACAATAAATTATCTGCGACTTGTGCAGAGCCTGAGTTGGTACAAAGCTTTATTGATGCAGGGACATCGATTGCTAAAGCCTATGAAGCGCGTGAATTTTCGACTGCAATCCGTGAAATCATGGCACTTGCAGACCGTGCCAATCAGTATATTGATGAGAAAAAACCGTGGGCACTTGCGAAGATTGAAGGTGAAGAGCAACAAGTCCATGACGTTTGTTCTGTCGGTATTAACCTATTCCGTCAATTGGCGGTTTACCTTGCACCTGTGTTACCGACACTTGCAGCACAAGTTCAAGACTTCTTAAAACTTGAATCTTTCGATTTTGCTTCAGCTGAAAGCATTTTGGTTGATCATGAAATTGCACAGTTCCAACCGTTAATGCAACGTGTTGACCCGAAAGCAGTTGCGGCCATGGTGGATGCGTCTAAAGAATCGCTAGGTGCTCCTGCTGAAGCACCAAAAGCTGAAAAGAAAAAAGAGAAAGCCAAAGAGAAGAAAGCTGAGCCTAAAGTGGGTGAAGCTGAAATTATCGGTATCGACGACTTTATGAAAGTTGACCTACGTGTAGCGGAAGTTTTAGACGCTGCTACGGTTGAAGGTTCTGACAAGTTGCTTCAACTCACGTTAAATGTCGGTGAAGCTGAACCACGTAATGTATTTAGCGGTATTCGTGAGTTCTACCAACCTGAAGACTTAAAAGGCAAATTGGTGGTGATGGTGGCAAACCTTGCACCTCGTAAGATGCGTTTTGGGATTTCAAACGGTATGGTTTTAGCTGCAGGTAATGGCGAAGGTGTTTGGGTGATTTCACCTGAAACTGGTGCTAAAGCAGGCGATAAAGTGTCTTAAGGTTTTAAATCTTAGATAAAAAGCCTCTACAATGTAGGGGCTTTTTTATGAAACATGAAATTTCATTATTCATATTTTATAGAGAATTATAAATTAATATTTCCATCACATTTAAAAGTGGTTTTTTCAACTAACTCGATATCAGATCCTGTACTAATAGAGGCATTATCAACATCAGCATCATAATGATTTTCAAAAAATTTAAGCTCAATAAGTTCTATATTTGCTTTACCTTTATAATAACATTGCTTTTCATACTGCATTTCTTCTTTAGGTATAACTGCTTGAGGATTATAAATTGCCAACTTATTTAAAATAGGCAACCATTCATTCTCATCATCTGACTCGGCGTTATGTAATTTTGCAACCACGATATTTCCTGCTATTTTTGCGGGTGATATTGGCTGTAATAATTTTAATTCTAAGATACTTTCATGTATATCATGATAATAATATAAGAATTCAACCAATGATGTTGTACCATCACGTTTAGATTCATAACTAACCATTTTCGTGCTTTCAGCAAAATTTTGTGCAAAAATAGAAGGTGAACATCCTAAGATGAACAATATAAATAAGAATTTAAAACTAGACATAATTGACTTTTAAAATAAAATTAAACACTTATATTATAAAATAAATATTTTAATTTAATATATTTTTATAAAAATGCATTTCATATCTTCATTAATTAATTTAAATACATATTTTGCATCAAAAAGCCTTAAAAATAAGTCTAATAATCCATTTTTTAAAGATAACTAAAAAATGGAACTTCAATCATGAATATCTTGATGATTATTAAAATATCAGAGGCTCAAATCACTCTCAAACATCTAAAAATTTTGACTATCCCACTCACTACCAAAATGATCAAAATCCAAAGTTACAATAATTGTCATTTATAAAAGTCAACCAATATAGCTCTAATTTTCATCATCTCTGAAAATTAAGACATCAATTAATTCTTTTAATTCTATTTGATTGTTAATAATACAATGCACCTTGTACTTGCTTATCAGCAACTGATATTTGTGAAATCGGCCTCAGTTTTTCACCCATTTTTAATAAATTTTGTATAAAAATATTCTGTAGAGGCGTTAATTCTACTTTGCACACTTCACATTGATAGCTATAACTCACCGAATTATTCATAAAAATGAGAGAATATCCCTCTCTATTCTTCACAAATAAAAACTCATCTTTCACATATTCGGCACTTTGTGTCAAATACAAATAATCATCCCATTCATAATAAGAAATTTTAGATCTATCTAGATTAAAATAACCTTCTAAGCGCTTATCATTAGATACATGAAGCTGAGATAAAATTTCAATTATTCGATGAACTGAAATTATTTTCACCCTAAATTTTTTCTCAGTTAAATACCCATATTCATTTCTAAGCCATTCCCCTTCAACCAGTTCAGCTTTTATTACATGCGCTTTCAATACCTCAGTTGGTCGATCATCTAGACCATTAAGTTCAGCATGAGGTGGAAGCCAAAGCAAATCATAAAGACCATTTTGAGTCTGCTCAGCTTCAGAATCCTGTAAGGTAATCTCATAGCATTCACCTACTTTGGGCAAAAGCTCAGACAATTCAATAATTGATTGCCAGCTTAAGTCCCATTTGGTTCGTGTCCAATTTGCCGATGCAAGTAATTCAATTTTATTCTGATTCATTGCTAGCCTTATGGATGGATTACTTCATCCCAAAAATTAATTTCAAGCCAAGCACCGTCATCACCCCACCTGCAACACGGTCAAACACTTTCTTAAACTTCAAATACACACGACGCGGCTTTTCGGCAGACAAAGCAACTGCAACGAGTGAATACCAACCTGCATCAATAAAGAAGCATAGCATTGGTAAAACTACATAAAAATAACTTGGAATCTCTTTCGGTAAAAGTGCAGTAAAAATACTGGCTAAAACAATCGCAATTTTCGGATTACTCATCTGCGTAATCAAACCTAAACGATACGCTTGTTTATAACTCATTACAGCAGTTACACCATCTGCCTGTTCCATCGGCTCTTTGGCATGTTTAATAATTTTATAAGCTAAATAAAGCAAATACAGACCACCACAGATTTTTAAAGCCAAATATGCAGAGGGCACAGCAAGTAAAATTGCCTGTAAACCCATGACTGCCAACAAGCCAAAAATTGCTGCGCCTGTACCCGTACCTAAAGCAGTAAAAAGACCATGCTTACGTGAAATCGCAATCGAGTTTTTTGCTACATAAATAAATGTAGGACCCGGACTTATTGCACCTAGCATTAGTGCTAAAGTAATCGAGCCTAAAACAATCAAAGATTCCACGAAATCTACCTAAATTAAATTTTGAACTATTTTAACCGATACTAAAAAGAAATAACGAACTTATTTATATTTTCTTCCCTCTATAAATTTTCAAAATAAATCTGAAAAATTAATTTTGGGCAAGCAAACGATAATCTTTGTCATGCACAGGTACACCCCCGATGATCATAGTACGAGATTGTTCCTGCATTTTCTGAGCTGTAGATTCTTGTGCGCTACAACCGACTAAAATAAAAGTGAATAATAAACTGAATGTGATCGATATTCTTTTCATGACATATCCCCTGTCATTTTCTTATCCATTCAGCATAGCAGCTTTGATTAAAAATACAGCAAATAAAGATTACTAAATTGTTTTAATTTTATACAAAATGAAATTTGTTAATCCATCACAATTCTATAATTTGCAGCACAAGGATTTTGCACAACTACATTTTGAATTGCCAATTCATGATCCATCGTATAAGTATATTCAAATCTAAAATCACCATTCGTCTCAAAATTTACATTTGATAATGTACTGAATTTTTTAAATTGCGGTACTTTATTATTTAAGACTAAACGTACTCTAAAATCAGGCACACTATAAAATACCAATGAATGAGGCATATTTTTTAAGCCTGTTTCGTAACTTACCATACAGCTTTGAGCCTCATTGATCGCTTGAAAATCTGTATAGTCTTTCCGTTGGTTCTGTGCATTAATCACCGTTAAAATATGCCCTGAACCCGTTGCACCCAATAAAAAACCCATTAACGTTGGACTAAACTGATACACATTGGCTGTTCTCGACCAATCTTCGATTAAAACTTCACGATGACCTTGAGCGTCATATAAAACATAGTCACAGTTATAACCCTCCGTATTACAAAATTCTCGTTGGATTTTGATTTGACCTGCCTGCCCTAAAACCTGTGCTTGAGGATCTGCTTCATAGGCAATCGGTTTAATTTGATTTTTTGCTAAAACCACATGACTATTCATCAAAATCACCATGACCACAAGTGTTTTATAGTGCCACTGCATCGTATATTTTCCTTATTGTGAATGAGCTTAATTATTTAAACACGGCGATGATTTTACAGTGTAATCTTTCCCCCACGTCCGATAGGATTGGGTATCGATATGAAAACGGTTATTGCCATATACGCCAAATCCCATTTTATATCGCTTCCCTTCTTTGCGCCAAAAATCACATAATTTTTTTTGCAATTTTTGACTGTCGGCTTTGTGTGTTTCTTTAGGATTTAAGATATGAAAATCCACTGCAAAATTTTGTAGATGTTTACTTTTTTTAGCACCTTCGACACAGCCATTTAATTCAGGATTTCGATAAGTCGCTGTAATCGTATAGGTTTTAAAATATTCATTTTGATGTAATTTTTCTAATAGTATTAAACTTGATTTGAGATTATTCCAATATTTTTTGGGTGGAATACTAAAGCGTACATGCTCACAACTTTTCGGTACAAAGTTTCGATTGGTCACTAACTCCATCAATGGAGGTGGTGCTTTCATAAAACCAGCAAAAAAGAGCTGATATTGTTTTAAAGCATTTGGGTCTTGCTTTGATTTCCATGCCTGATATTGTGCATTTAATGCTGAGTTTTCTTGTCCTTTTTGACTATTTTGCTGTTCTAGATTGGGCTGTTTTGAACAACTAATCAGTAAAAGCATACTGCTTAGAATAAAACTGCTTCGGATAAAATTTTTTATTCTGATTTTGCTCACAATATGAATACTCTAGTTATTTTAAATCAATAGATTAGCTCAAATATTTTAGATAGTTTTGATATAAAAACATATTTTCATTTACAAAAAAGTACAGAGCCTTTTATTTACAACGGACAAAAATGTCCGTTAAATATAGCTAAACCTTTTGCGTCATCGTCCAATTATGCTTAAACGCCAACAACAAGCCGCTCAAAATCGAGAAATCTTACTTGATGCAGCCCTGACTATTTTTAGAAAACATGGTATTCGTGCGCCACTACAAATGATCATGGATGAAGCAAATGTTGGACGCGCAACCTTTTATCGTAATTTTGCAGACCGTAGAGCTTTAGTCATCGCCTTGATGCAACAAGCTTTGCTGCGCTTAGAAGAACGTGCAGCACAATTTGCTGATCGTCCTGATGGTTTTATTTTATTGATTCAAAATCATGTGCATAACTTGCCCTATTTAACGGCTTTAATGGAATATTGGCGAGTCATCGAACGGCAAGACCCTGTCTTAGTCGACCTTTATAAAAAGCGTGATGAGATCTTACAACCTCTCATTGATTGTGCAATCAAACATGGGGTGTGTCGTGCTGATTTAACACCTAAAGATTATGGTTTAGCGACAGCGATATTACGAGCATCTTTTCAAGGCTTAACTGATGATGAACAAATCAAACTGGCTACCCGTGCTGTTGAATTGTTAATCAGCGGTATTAAAGCCTGAGTTAGCATCCCATGGATCGTACACCTCGTTTACTTGAACCTGCACCCGATTGGACGCCTGAAGAACGCCCTACTTTACCGGGTTCTCCAGCTGCAATTGCGCATTCAATGCCAAAAAAGTTTTTATACTTCTTTATTGGTTTATTTGTTGCACTGATGGGTAGCTTAAGTAATGGTTTTATTACAGCCAATTTACCCTTAATTCAAGGTGAATACTCTCTTACACCAACACAAGCAGCATGGATTCCTGCTGCCTATGTCATGGCAAATATCAGCTCGAACTTGGTTTTATTCAAGGCGAGACAACAATATGGGTTAAGACTTTTTTCAGAAGTTGGGCTCGTACTGTTCATCTGTGCCTTAGTGCTACATATTTTTGTACACACCTTTGAAATGGCGGTCTTTGTTCGTGTAATCAGTGGTTTAGTTGCCGCACCCTTAAGTTCATTAGGCATGTATTACATTATGCAAGCTTTTAAACGTGCCAATTTTGGTCGTGGGCTGTATTTAGCTTTAGGGTTTCAACAGTTAGGTATACCGATTGCATGGATCATTTCCCCGTATATTGTGGATGTCAATGATTGGTCAATTTTTTATACCTTTGAACTAGGCTTGGCACTATGTTGTTTAGCGATGGTAGTGTCACTCAAACTCCCTCGTAGCTTGCGTATTGCTGTCTTTGAAAAACAAGATTTTTTCACTTTTGCCTTGCTTGCACCTGCTTTCGCTCTTATTTGTATTGTGCTCACACAAGGTCCTATCGTGTGGTGGTTTGAAGCAAAATGGTTAGGTTATGTACTGATCCTAGGTTTTACCTTGTTAATGATTGGACTGACCTATGAGCACTTTCGGGTCAATCCCCTGATCATCACACGTTGGCTAGGGACATCCTCTACATTGCGCTTTATTTTAGGTGCATTTGCAATCCGTTTTTTAATGTCTGAGCAAAGCTATGCAGCGGTGAATTTTCTTAAAGCGATGGGTATGGGACCTGATCAATTTGTATCGTTATATATTGTGATCTTGCTTGCGATTGCTTCTGGTACTATTTTCAGCGCTTTGACTTTTAAACGTGAGCGGATTGTGTGGCATCTGCTATTTGCAGTGTCTTTGGTACTGATTGCTTGTGCTTTAGATTATCATCTGACCAGTGATGTCCGTCCTGAAAATTTTTATTTAAGCCAATTTCTCATGGGTTTTGCCAGTGGCTTATTTATTGGACCTTTGTTATTAACAGGTATAGTCAATGCACTGCAAAAAGGTCCTTCGCACATGGTCACTTTTATTGTGTTGTTTTCTGCAACACAAAGTTTTGGTGGCTTAGTGGGCAACTCATTTTTTTCAACATATCAACAATATCGCACTCAAAATTATAAAGTAGAATTGATGAGTGATTTATCTCAAACCGATCCTGTGGTTGCACAACGTTTGGCTTTGTATCAAAAAAATGCCAGTCAATATACGTTAGATCCAAAGTTAGAAGATGTTCAAGCACAACGAAATTTAGACCAAATTATTAGCCGTGAAGCACAAGTACGTGCCTATAACGATGTGATTGCTTTAAATGGAATCTTTGCAATTTTATTGCTGATTTGGGGTAGCCTCAATATTGCACGAACGTATTATCAAAATAAAAAACAGCAAGTACTCAATAATAGCAGTTAGCTTTACTTGCCAACTTAGATGGAGCAGATCCAATTTTTAGCAGATTGAATAGATTGAATGAATGAGTATAACCATGAGCCAAGATCAAAACAGTGAACAAAGCACGACCACAGAAAAAGAGATGACACCGACAGCGCCACAAGCTGTGCCATCGAGTAAATTGATTCCCACCGCCAAACGTACGTTATTTTTCATGTTCATTGTCCTGTTAATGGGCATTGCTTTGATCATGTATGCTTGGAAAATTGGTCCATTTCAAAGTGCTATTGAGTCCACCGAAAATAGTTATGTCAAAGGTAAAACCACGGTTTTATCCTCACAAATTAATGGCTATGTTAAAGATGTCCTTGTCACCGATTTTGATCATGTGAAACAAGGTCAAATACTGATGCACATTGACACTACAACCTATGATCAAAAAGTCACACAAGCAAAATCAGGTGTAGATCAAGCACAAAATAATCTATCCAATCAAACCCAAACTATCGAACAACGCAAAGCAGATATTGTGGCAGCACAAGCCAAAGTTGAACAAGCGCGCGCAGCTTATGAACTCTCAATCGCACAACAGCAACGCTATCAACAACTCGGCAATAGTGGTGCCGCTTCAAAGTCTGAACAAGACAAAGCCGCCGCAGATGCAAAAAATAATTTAGCCTTACTTCAACAAGCTCAAGCCAATGTGCTAGTAACACAGCAAGCCCTCAAAACAGCACAAGTTTCTGAAACTGGTTTGGCTGCTCAAGTGACCAATGCCAAAGCACAGCTCGACCAAGCCGTGACCACCAAAGACTATAGTGTAATTCGTGCACCCATGGATGGACAATTAGGTGAAGTCAATCCTCGGGTTGGACAATATGTTGCCGCAGGTACACAACTGATGTATCTGATTCCACAACAAAGATGGGTGACTGCAAACTTTAAAGAAACCCAAATTGCCAAAATGAAAATTGGTCAAACTGCAACATTTACTGTTGATGCAATGAATCATCAAAAATTCACAGGAAAAGTTGAAGAAATATCACCTGCCGCAGGCTCAGAATTTAGTGTGCTTAAAGCAGATAATACAACAGGTAACTTTACCAAAGTGGTACAACGAATTTCTGTGCGTATCGCGATTGATGCCAATCAAAAAGGTTTAGAGCATTTACGTCCAGGAATGTCAGTGGTCACAAGTGTCGATACAAACTCTTAGTATGGTATGTCAGAATATCTTTTTAAAGCCTAAGGTTTTTAATGGTTACAATAGGCTTAAATTGTTTTGATGATCACTGTACATGTTTGATGATATTGCCCAAGGTATTACAGATCAGCAGATTTTTGTTGATGCACCTATTCGACTGACCATTCGGCGGCTTGATCAGATTCATCCGCAAATTTCAGGTAATAAATTTTTTAAACTGAAATACAACTTTTTAGCAGCCCAACAACAAGGCAAAACCTCACTGATCACTTTTGGTGGTGCATTTTCCAATCATATTGCGGCTACGGCTTATGCTGCAAATCGCTTTGGCTTTCAAAGTATAGGCATCATTCGTGGTGAGGAACTTGCCACTCAGCCACTCAACCATACGCTTGCGACAGCACAAAAATTGGGTATGCAACTTCACTTTGTGTCACGTAAAGACTATCGTTTAAAAGACAGTGCCGCTTATTTAAATGCACTTGAAACCCAATATCCAAACAGTTATATCATTCCTGAAGGTGGAACAAACGCTTTTGCCATCCAAGGTTGTACTGAAATATTATCTGCGAATGACCTAAATACTTACGATGTAATTTGTTGTGCGGTGGGTACAGGCGGTACGATCACAGGTTTAATCGAAGCCAGTACAGCACAACAACAAATTTTAGGATTTTCCGCGTTAAAAGGAGATTTTCTCAGCACCAATGTCGCACAGATGACAGAAAAAAGAAACTGGAAAATTTTAGATCATTATTGCTGTGGTGGGTATGCCAAGACGACCATTGAACTCTTACAATTTATTGAAAATTTTCAAAAAAAATATCAGATTCCACTTGAGTCAATCTATACAGGAAAAATGCTTTTGGGTATTTTTGATTTGATTAGTCAACATTATTTTGCAAAAAACAGTCGAATTTTGGTGATTCATAGCGGCGGTTTACAAGGTAGATCTTTATAAGCTACTGTTTAATTGCAAATCGCCACTTAAAAATCAAATGACCGTAGAATTAGTTTTGCACGAGCTTATTATCATTCAAAGCAATCAAACCTTTGATTAAACGATAAACATCCCAAATAAATACAACCAATAAAATCACAAAACCAACCAAAACAACGGCTAAAAGTGCACCTACGATATAGCCTACCAAACTGATCCAAAAGGTTTTGATTTGATAATTCACATGACTTTCTAGCCATGTACCACGCATATCATCACGTTTAACATAGTTCATAATAATTGCAATAAGCCATGTAAAACCGACCACATAACCTGCAAGATACAAAATATATGTGATTTGATTATATTGTTTTAAAGATGCAATTTCTGCATCTGTCTTTGTTAAATGATTCATGATTTTACCTTATATTTATGTACACTATTTATACTACAAAACATTTTAAGTTTCATTTAAGCTGTCGTACAAAAGTATATTATTTGCAAATTTGTTTTACCTTAGGGCTTTTATTTCATCCTGTGATCACTGAAATTTCATCGCATTTTGTCTATAATGCGCTGCTTTCCTATTTTGATTTGAGTGTATTTATGTCTTCCAACGCCTATGATGTTGTTGTCCTTGGTGCAGGTGCTTCGGGCTTAATGCTTGCAGCCAAAGCCGCACAACGAGGTCGCAAAGTTTTAGTCGTGGAAAAAGCCAACAAAATTGGTAAAAAAATCCTAATGTCTGGCGGTGGTAAATGTAACTTTACCAATCTCTATGTCGAGCCTGAAAATTTTATTTCGCATAATCCCCATTTCGTCATTTCAGCACTCACTCGTTATACCAACTGGGATTTTATTGGAATGGTCTGTGAATATGGCATCGAGTATGAAGAACGTAAACACGGGCAACTCTTTACGCTCAATGGCGCCAAAGAAATTTTAGCCATGTTACTCAATGAATGTGAAAAAACGGGTTTGGTCGAAATCAAAACCAGCTGTGAAGTCAAAGCAGTCAATGCCATTGATGAACAAAATTTCCAAGTCGTAACCAATATTGGCTACTTCCAAGCACAATCTGTGGTGGTGGCAAGTGGTGGCTTGTCTATTCCAACACTCGGTGGTTCAGACATTGGCTATAAAATTGCTCAACAATTTGGCCATCATATCTTCCCCACACGTGCAGGCTTAGTTCCCTTTACTTTTTCAGATCAATTTAAAGAAGTGACCACGCGTTTAAGTGGGAATGCCGTTGAAGCAACCTTATCGAATGAATTAAATAGCTTTACTGAAGCACTCTTATTTACCCATCGTGGACTCAGTGGTCCAAGTTCATTGCAACTGTCTAACTATTGGAATGTCGGACAAAGCTTTAAAATCGATTTTTTACCTTCAGAAGAATTATTCACATTTTTAAAAGCTAAAAAACAAGCACAACCCAAAGTTCTGCTTCGCACCCTGTTGGCTGACTTATTGCCCAAAAGTGTCGTACTTGAACTGCAAAACTTAATTTGGGCAGAATTTGCAGAGATAGCGATTGGACAACTCAGTGATGAAAAACTAGAAAATATTGCCCAGAAACTACATCAGTTTGAAGTTAAACCCTCAGGGACAGAAGGTTATCGTACTGCCGAAGTCACCTTAGGTGGGGTCGACACCACAGAAGTTTCTTCAAAAACCATGGAAAGTAAAAAGCAAAAGGGCTTGTTTTTTATCGGTGAAATCTTAGATGTAACAGGTCATTTAGGTGGCTTTAATTTTCAATGGGCTTGGGCTTCAGCACATGCAGCTTCAGAATATGTGTAATATGGTATAAATAAAGAGCACTCTTTTAGATGTTGACCTTATGAAACTTCATCCCCAAGTGTGAAGTTTCATAAAAGATCTGCTGACAATTACTCCAAATAATCTGTTCTGAATAATATGATCTGTTGATTGTTTGCAACACGTTGCATTGCAATATTCATCAATACATATTCTGTATTTTCGGTTGTTTCAGCTTTACAAATCTGTTGATAAATATGATGTACAAAAGCAATAATTTTCATTTTAATTCCTTTTTAAATTTCATGTTTTATTGAAACTTCACATTAATATAAATCCAATTTATTTCATAAATATGAATGCTTTAAATTTATCCAATAAAAACAAAATTATCTACATTTTGTACACAATATTTTCTATATATTCACTTAAATATTGTGAATATTCTCACTCTTCTGGTGCTTTTGCTGTTTCATCTGTTTCTTCAGGCTGGATGATTTCTGCTGTATGCGTTTTTTTAGGCTTAGCAAAAACAAACTTATAAGCACTGACTAAAAATCCCACTGTAATTCCTGCAATCACAATAGGAGCAATAAATTTATTCGGCTGTTTTTTTGACACGTTATTTCTCCTCATTTATGTTTCATTTTTCAAATAAAAAGATCGATCAGAACATCCTGATCGATCTTCATCCTAAATTACAGGTTAATTCAGGTCATCTTTTAACGGATAATCAGAATTTAAATCTGCTGCAGGCTTTACTTGATCTAAAGTAGATTGATATTCAGATTCAATGGTCGGTGTATCAGTCGTGACTTGATTTTCTACAGGACTTGCTGTTGTTGATTTTTGAGCCAAAGGATTCGGTTTATTACCTTCTTTCTTTGCTTTATCAATCAAATCCGTCAATACACGCTCCGCAGGTTGACGACCACCTAAACCAAATGCCAAAGCAAACGCAACTGCCACTGCACCCAAAGTTAAGCCAAATGCTAGATTTACAATCGAGTCAGCAATACCCATTGCACGTAGACCCATTGCAATGACAAGCCCCATGATCAGGATACGAACTAAATTACCTAACCAACGTGAACTGTTGTATTCACCGCGTTGCACCACATTTGCCACAAGGTTTGCCAACCAAAACCCGATTACTAAAATCACAGCACCGAGTAAGATATCAGCACCGAACTGGATAAACATCGAGATCAAGCCACTGACTTGCTCGAAGCCTAGACGGTTGGCTGCTTCTGATACAGCAAACAGCATGGTAAAAAATACAATCAGATAACCAACCACGCATGAAATTTTGGTTTGACCGAGAAAACGCTGTACATCGAGTTTTGCAGGAATCTCATCTACACCTGTCCCTGCAATGATTTCAGCAACCAAACGCCCAACAAAGCGAGAAACAACATATGCCACAATTAAGATCAGACCTGCCGCAATAATATGCGGAATGGCATTCATGATTTCAGCCAACATTGCAGTAGCAGGCTGAGAAATCGCTTGAATGCCTAATGCTTCAAATGCCACAATCAATGACGTAATCATCACAATGGCAAAAACAAATGAACCTAGTAGTTTAGATAAACTCCCATTTTTAAATAAACCAATTTTTTCAGCTTGCGCTTGTAGATTTAAACTATTGCTTAACCCTTCTACAATGCCACGTACAATTTTTGCTAAGATATAACCAACAAAAATAACCACACCCGCGATGAAAATGTTTGGTAAATAAGAAATAGCCTCATTGACCATATTTTGCACAGGAATCAATAAGCCTTGTAGACCTAAAATTGACAATACAATTGGAAGGAAAAGCAATAAAATTAACCAATAAACAATATCTGCAATATTGTGACTAATTGGATTTACACCGACTTCTGCACTCAGCTTTTCATCGAGCTGAGTACGGTCTAATAAATTTTTTAGCCCGACTTTGACTAAATTGGCAACAATCCAACCCACAAAACCGATCGCAATGGCGGCAAGAAGCTGTGGAATAAACAATAAAAATTGCTGAATCATGTTACTAAATGGACTGCTGATACTGCTCAGATTGAGTACATTTAATGCACCAATCACCGCGATCACCATCACTACCCAAAAAATAACTCTCGAGACAATATTTTCAATATTTGAACGATGACCTGTCGCATTAGACAATTTTTGGTTTGTGCCTAACTTGGTCAATATCTTTTTAATCCCTGCTGCAATAATCAGTGCAATAATCCATCCCACCAATAAAATGACGATTGCAGCAATAATGGGTTGAAATTGCTCCCAATAATACATGGCATCTAAATGACCACCACGCGCAACTAAAAATTCATTCATTTGTTATCCCCTTTTTTATGTTGAGGTTTTAAGTGGCTTAATTCAATTTCGTTTGATCATTTTTAAAGCACACCCTCACGTTATCTTGTGTTGTTTTTTTATTCAATTTTTAGCAGCATAAATACAACAAATATAAAATTTAAAAACTCTAACGAGCTGAATGCTGTTAGAGTTATTTAGGGTTTTCGATTATGAATTTTCAGCGTTTAAGTATATAAAAATATAATAAACAATAATTTACAAAACAGAATGAGCTTACATCCAATCTGCAAGCATATACACAACTAAAGCAACAAGAAATAACCCCACAAGAATCAACATATACACAGGTAAACGTTTTTTCTGTGTGGTCTCTTCAGTACTTATAACATGTGCTGGTCTAGAAAAGTCATGTTTCATTTCTATACTCCTTCTCCATGTGATGCATTTTTATACTATCAGGTGATCATGTTGCGGTGTGTAAATTAATTTAAATGAAAGTAAAGCGTCTATTTCATGGCAAGATTTTGAATATAAGCTATACTAATGACCCTCTTATTTGGCTATGGACAATATGGCTTATCAACGGCAAAGTGTCTGTTTAGACTTAGACACAGATGTCACTCACCAATGCTTTTTGCATACCACACGTGATGAACATTTAATTGGGATCATTGAGTTTACAAAGCAAAGCTATGTTCTCAAATGGGGAGATTTAGAATATTTTCGCCGCCGTACTGAAGAATTATCCGTCATGCCATTTCCTGACTGTATTAATGCCATGATTATTGATATTCGTAATGTTGCGCCTTTTTTAGATGCAGAAGTCCCGATTATTCCTTGGCGTTTGGTTGAAGAAGAATGTCCGATTCGCATCGTTGTTCCACAAGAGCGTTTAGAGTTTTATTCTGGTTTTTTTGAACCCACATGGCTCAGTACGGACATGGAGTCTGCCATTTATGAATTACGTGAATTTATGGATATGTTCGTACATTAAACATCAAAAAAGAGCATTTATATCATCTATAAATGCTCTTCATTCTAAAATCTAAGCTTTAGAAATATTCTACCAATAATTTTCTACAGCAATATTACCTTCACCACGTCTATTCATGCTCAAACCACGTGCCTTTAAAGCATCTTTGGTGTCATCCACCATTTGTGGATTTCCACACAACATCACGTGTGTCGTTGTAGGACTAAGGTTTAAACCGACTGCCTTTTCCAATTCACCATTTTCAATCAAAATTGGCAAACGATCATGTAAAGCAGCCTGTGGGTCTCGGGTAATAATCGGCACAAATTTAAAGCCTGTGTGCCCTTCCCCAAAAGTCTCAACGATTTCTTGAATACGGTCTACATAAGCCAGCTCAGCAGCTGAACGTACACTATAAACAAGCGTAATAAATTGATATTTCTGCCAAGTTTCAAAGTCTTGTAGCATGGAAATAAAAGGCGCTAAACCCGTTCCTGTCGCCAACAACCATAAATCATGCGGCAAAGGTAATTGATAGCGAGTTAAAGTTAAAAAACCATAGGCCACTTTTTCCAAATACAATTCATCTCCCACTTGTAGATGTTGTAAATTAGAAGTAAATGCACCATCTGGCACAACGATCGAAAAAAACTCTAAGGTTTCCTCGAACGGAGAAGAAACAACAGAATAGGCGCGCACCACCAAATCATCTGCAACTTTTAACCCAATACGTGCAAATTGCCCTGCGGTGAATTTAAAGTGTGCGGGTCGTGTCATGGTGAAGCTAAATAAAGTATTGGTCCAACGGTGTACAGATAAAACCTTTTCTACACTAAATTTTTCAATTGACATGATTTCAACGTGGCATGAATGACTATGCTCATGGTAGCATGTCAGGATAATTTATCGTATTTATTTCAATTGACTTCTTTCATCAAATCCAGTTTTTTGTTCATAAATCACCAATTAAATGGATTTTTAAAGGTTATGAAAAAACGTCTCAGCTTAAGGCTATTCACATGCGCATGACTTTACGTCAACTGGCTGTTTTCGTAGCAGTCGCTCAAGAAGGTACAGTAACCAAAGCCAGTGATGCTGTGCGGCTGACACAAAGTGCTGCCAGTATGGCTTTGGCAGATCTTGAAGATGGGTTGGGTGCACCTTTATTTGACCGCTTAGGCAAAAGACTACAACTCAATGATTTAGGTCGTTTTTTACTTCCACAAGCTTTAGAAATTTTAGGTCGTTGTGAATCTTTTGAACAAGCGGCCAAAGGTGAATTACAAAGTATCGACTTACGTATTGGTGCAACACTCACGATCAGTGATTACTTAATGCCTGATCTAATGGCCGATTTTTTACAAATCCGCCCACAAGCACATTTACAGTTACAAGTCGGTAATACCCGTCAAATGATTGAGGCAGTCAATCAATTTCAATTAGATTTAGCACTCATTGAAGGGTCATGTCATTTACCACAGTTACAATGCATTCCTTGGCGTGATGATGAACTCGCTGTGTGCTGCTCGTCTAACCATCCTTTGGCAAAATTAAATCGTCCATTGACCCCTGAGGATTTTTATACTGTCCAATGGATTTTACGTGAAGAAGGTTCAGGAACACGTGAAGTCTTCGATAATGCGATTTTACAAGATATTCCTGATGCCAATATACGTTTAACACTTGGACACAATGAAGCTATTCTAAAAATTGTCGCAGGTGGTTTAGGAGTATCATGTATTTCTAAATTAGCCATTGAGCCTTTATTAGAAAAACAACAATTGGTTATTTTAAAAACACCTTTTTGGACACTGACTCGCCCGCTATATATGCTGGTACATCGCCAAAAATATCAAGGTCCAGGTTTACGTTCATTCTTGCAGTTCTGTGAAGATCAAGTCGAAATCCATACACATTAACCTCATCATGGTATAGATTAAAATGATCAATGCTGCCGATTATCTTAAGGCAGCATTTTTTTGTGCAGCATTTTTCTTTTCTTGCTCTAATTTATATAAATTCAGCTTAGCCTCTTGCGCTTGTTGGTGCTTTTGATATTTTTGATATGCCAAATAACTCACGGTTGCACCAAGCACTATGATAATCACAGCGATCAAATAAAGTGGATTGACATAAATTTTACGTTGTTTTTTTTCTTTGATGGGCTGCCATTTGCCATATAAAATTTGGGTTTTTAGATTTAGATATACCGAGTTTTCTTTAAAACTTGATATTTCCTTCAGTACTTGCTCCTTCGCTACTCTTGTCTCTATATTATTTTGCTTTACATCACTTTTAGTCACTGCTGCCTTATCTAAATCGACTGTTTTTAAGATTTCAGATGACTCTGTTTTGCTCACAGCACAGGATGTAACATTTTCATGTTCCACTTTAGACTGTTCAGGCACAGCATTGTAATGTGTTAATTTTTCCACTTGATCTGAAGAGACTTCTAGACTTGCTTGTTCTTGTATAATTTCAGGCTGCTTCGAGACATCAATCGGATGCTCAGACGGCATCATGATACTTTTTTGTACTTCGTCACCTGTCTTTAACTCAGTAAAAGGCTCATCCGTAATTTGTATGACTTTTTCAGCGAGATCTACATTTTCAATAATTTGAAAAGATAACTCTTCTTGCTTAACAGATGAAATACACTCTATATCATCGTTGATATTATGCTGTGGTGGATGATGCTCAAATATAGGCATATCTTGTTTTTTTACAACAGAATGATCTAAATCAATTTCTAAATTTGATGAAGCTTGAGAAGCATCAATTTCATGGATCACTATACTTTGAACTGGTTCTAATACTTTAGCCTCAACCTCCAGGACAGCATCCTTGGAATTAACCTCTTGTATAATGCTATCTTGTGCTAAAGACGGTATATCAACTTGAATTTGATCATCTTTCAAAAAAGCGTGGGTTAAGGGCTGTAACTCTACATCGAGCAATGCTGTACTCGAAAGTGCTGTATCGGGTAATGGAGCTTGCTCTAAATCACTTGATGCTATTGCTATTGAGGAATCTCTATCTATCTTAGATCCATGACGATGATCTAAAGTTTTATCAATCTGTGCCTGTGGATGTGAGGAGCTTTCACGTTCTACATCATCTGCTGGAACTGATGATAAATATTCATTCAGTTGCAATTTTGCTTGTGGTGTCAGCTGTCGAATCACTTCCGCAATATTGTTTTGTTCTTCAACTGCTTCAACTACTTCAACTGTCTC
>NZ_JACANS010000001.1:139138-276821 GCF_030329305.1 Acinetobacter sp. 251-1
AACTGCTTCAACTGCTTCAACTGCTTCAACTGCTTCAACTGCTTCAACTGCTTCAACTGCTTCAACTGCTTCAACTGCTTCAACTGTTGTACGACTTTCATTTAACAAACGCAATTTAGCAAGCGTAGATTTACGACTCATACGCTTAGACTGAACATGCTGTTCTTCTATCAATTGTGAAGTATAAGAGGTTTTTGTATGTTGTACTTTTTGAGTCGCATTTTTAATATCTAAACGTACAATACAATTGGCGCTCAATTGATCAGCACTTTCTAAAACCGCACATTTAATTCGTTCATTTAACTGAGGCGGAATGTCTGAATTTGGGAAATCAGACAAATGAAAATGAATGATGCGTTGATCTTGAACGAGTTCAATAAAACCCTTCTGTTCTTCAACATCATATTGAACCACGATCCCCTTATAGAACATAAATCAATTCTCTAATTTTTATAATAATTTCCGACAAAAAAGGAAGCTATAAAGCTTCCTTTTTATATTACTAAATTTTAGTCTTTTTGCACACTACCAAAAATTTTATCGCCTGCATCACCTAGACCAGGAACAATATAACCATTTTCATTTAGACCTTTATCAATTGAAGCTGTAAAAATAGTCACATCAGGATGTGCTTCAGTAACTCGTTTTATTCCTTCAGGTGCAGCAACAAGTACCATGACGCGAATATCTTTACAACCACTGGCTTTAAGCACATCAATTGCAGCGACTAAAGATGATCCCGTTGCAAGCATTGGATCAATAATCATCGCCAAACGATTTTGTACATCAGGCACTAGTTTTTTATAGTAAGTGCGTGCTTCCAAAGTTTCTTCATCACGCTCTAAACCGAGTACAGAGACTTTTGCACTTGGAATTAGATTAAGAAAACCATCTAACATGCCAATCCCTGCACGTAAAATAGGGACAACTGTAATTTTTTTACCTGCAATACGATCTACAGTCACTTTACCATTCCAACCATCAATTTCATGATCACATACAGGTAAATCTTTAGTTGCTTCATAAGTAAGCAGCATTGTGACTTCTTGCGCTAATTCACGGAAATTCTTAGTACTAATATCTGCACGACGTAATAAACCTAATTTATGACGAATAAGTGGATGGCGAATTTCTTGAATAGACACGGGAGTACACCTAAAAGGATAAAAGTAAATATTCACTATTATAAATGTTTTTTATATAAGATATAAGAAAAGCCCCCAATGTTTGAGGGCTTTTTTTGTTAAAACAAATCGTATTGATAGATTATTGCTGTTGGCTTAGCATCATATGAATAGGTGATAAAATTTCAGATTTAAGCGCTAAGTCAATCAATGGGTCTGGATAAACACCAATGATCAACACTAAAGCAGCAGCACCTAAAACCATAAGACCACCGACTTTTTGGCCCCAATGATCAACCGCATCAATACGAGGATTTTCAGGTGGGGTCATATACATCACAACCATCACACGTAAATAGTAATATAAACCAATACCACTACCCACAATAATCATTGCAGCTAAGAACCAGTTTTGAGCTGTCACAGCAGACATCACCACAAGGAACTTACCAATGAAGCCCGCAGTTAATGGAATACCTGCAAGAGATAACATCATCACAGTTAAAGTTGCAGTCAATACTGGACGGCGCCAGAATAAACCACGATAGTCTGCAAGTGATTCAGCTTCATCAACATTGTTATATGGGCTGGACATCAAAGCAACTGCACCAAAAGCACCAATCGTTGTTAATGTATAAGTCGCAATATAAACCGTTACACTGCCTAAGCTTGCATAGGTTGTGCTGACTAAAGCAATCAATAAATAACCAAAATGTGCAATCGAAGAATAACCTAAAATACGTTTTAAGTTCACTTGACGTACAGCAAGGAAGTTACCGACCAAGATTGAAAGTACTGCAATTACAGTAATGATTGTCACAATTGAAGGGACTAAAATTGCACCCGAAGTCAAAATGTAACGTACCAATAAACCAATCGTTGCAACTTTTGCCACAGTCGCCAAGAATGTTGCGATTGGCGCAGGTGCACCTTGATAAACATCAGGTGTCCATTTGTGAAATGGTGCAAGAGAAAGCTTAAAGCCAATTGCAAAGATAATGAGACCTAGACCTAAGATCACCATTGGTTGTTGAATGACTTGGAACAATGCAGGTACAGCATCATAGAATGCTAAAGAACCTGTATATGCATAGATATATGCCATACCCATCAACAACATTGCAGACGCAGTTGCAGAAAGAACTAAATATTTAATTCCCGCTTCTAACGATTTTGAACGTTGATGTGTATAAGCCACCAAACCATACATCGGAATCGACATTAACTCTAAGCTAATAAAGAACGATGCAAAGTGCGAACTTGCTACCATTAACATCGCCCCTGCAACAGAGATCAACATCAAGATATAAAGTTCTTCACGATGGTCTTTATAAGTTTCAATATATGCATGTGACAAAGTACAACATGCTAACGCAGCAACAATCGCAAGCAATTGATAGAACAATGTAAATGGGTCAACCATAAACATGCCCATCACATTTGATGGTGCGAACGCACCACCAAACATCATGATTATCAAATCAAGCGCCGCAAGGTTTAAACCAACCACTGAAGCTGTTGCAATCAAATTATGATTACGTTTGATTGCCGTTAAGATCATCACCACGACTGCAGTCAAAGCTACAATCATGACAGGTGCCAAAGGCATGAGATCCGAAAATGACATTGTAAAATTCATGACTATTGGATCCCCGCATTTTGTTGAGAAACAACTTGCTGCGTTGCTTCAACGGCTTCTTGAACAGGAATATAGCTATTTGCAATCCACGCCATGCTTGAGTTTGAAACATCTAAGAATGTTTGTGGATGCATACCTAACCATACCAAACCGATTACACAGATCATCAAAAGACCGATTTCACGTGCGCCAAGATCTTTTAACGGAGCTGTATAATGCTGTTTTTGTGCTTCATTTGGCGTACCAAATAATGCTTTGTGGATCAGGATTAAACCATAAAGACCCGCAAATACTAAACTGATCGCTGCAATGATGGTAAACATTGGGAATTTACCAAATGAACCCATCAAAATCAGGAACTCACCAATAAAGTTACCTAAACCAGGAATACCGACCAATGCAGCAATAAAGAACATTAAGAAGAATGGTAAATATTGGAATTGACCACGAATACCACCCATCAAACGTAAATCACGTGTATGTAAACGCTCATACACTTGACCACACATAATGAACAATGCAGCAGAAGATAAACCATGCGCCAACATCATGATCATCAAACCTTGGAAGGTCAAAATATTACCCGCATAAAGTGCAAGTAACACGAAGCCCATGTGCGAAATAGATGTGTACGCAAGTAAGCGTTTCATATCTGTTTGTTGGAATGCACACCAAGCACCGTAGAAGATACCAATTAAACCAAAGATGATTGCAATATCTGCAAATTGTGCCGATGCTGCAGGGAAGAACGGAATGACGAAACGTAATAAACCGTAAGCCGCAGTTTTAATCAAGATACCCGCTAAGTCGACAGAACCTGCTGTAGGTGCTTGCGCGTGGGCATCGGGTAACCAACCATGTAATGGAAAAACAGGAAGTTTTACCGCAAAACCGATGAACATACAGATCATCAATGCATAAGCAATATGTGGTGCTTGAGCATCTAATGTACGTGCAACAGCCATTAAGTAATAATAGTTGAAGCTGATATTGCCAGACATCATGTAGCCATAGATCACTAGACCTAGGATACCCACAAGCATGATCAGACCTGCAACTTGTGTATAAATGAAGAACTTGGTTGCAGCATATACGCGTGATTTACCATCCGCGCCTTTATGCCCCCAGAGTGCAATCAAGAAATAGATTGGTACAAGCATCATCTCCCAGAAGAAGAAGAACAAGAACAAATCAATTGCAAGGAATACACCAATCACCCCACCTAAAGACCATAAAAGGTTTAAGTGGAAGAAACCAACATTCTTTTGAATTTCACCCCATGAACAACCGACTGCAAGTACACCGAGTAATGCAGTTAAGCCGACCATCAAAAGTGAAAGACCATCTATCGCTAAATGGATATTAATCCCTAAAGATTTAATCCATTCAACTTGAAATTGTGCAGCCCAAGCTGGGACTTGTTGTCCCAACTCATAGGTAAAACCACCTTGACTCCAAAGCACACCTGTTAAGCCCAAAGTAATGAGCATCCCCACGAGTGCAATATAGCGAGGCAAATGTTCATCGAGCTTATCGACTAACCAGCAAATAAAACCTGCAATGAAAGGTACAAGAATTAATGCGGGTAAAATCCAGTTATTTGCTTCCATCTTATTTCCCCACTACCTGAATCACGATCAAGATCATCAGCAATACCACTACACCGAGTGACATACTTGATGCATATTCACGTAATGAACCTGTTTGACGGGTACTTGTAAACTTATTACCACCTTTCACAATCGCAGGTAACATGAGCCATAAACCATCAATTGGGTCACGACCTAAGATTTTTGCAATCAATAAATAAGGTTGAATAAATACAATGTTATATAACGAATCGAAACCAAATGCATTACGGCAGATATTGGCAAGACCTGTACCAAATGATGTTGCAGCAAAGCCTTTTACCGCTTGGTAAGCAAATGCGAACAACACAACACCCACAACTAAACCTGCAAGTGCAATACCGACTGCTGTATATTCAGCAGAATGCATACCGTGCATCAATTCTTCAGTTGGTACATTGAATACAGGAATTTGCGCAGCAGTCAGTGCTTTTTCCACTGGTGCTTTTAAGAAATAAGCCAAACCTGTTGACAGTACAGCAAGGATACCTAAAGGTAACCAATACGTTGCACCTTTGATTTCGTGATAAGGCGTATTTTCTTTGCCAAAGAATACAACCCAGATTAAACGGAATGTATAAATAGACGTTAAGAATGCACCTGCAACACCCACCCAGTACAACCAACCAAATGCTGCATTTGCTTGACCTTGTACCCAAACTGCGCCCAAGATCGCATCTTTAGAGAAGAAGCCAATTGTTACGAATGGAATCGCTGCAAGCGCACCACCACCGATGGCGAAACATGCAAACAAGAATTTGTTTTTGTAGAACAAGCCACCCATTTTGAAGATGTTTTGTTCGTGATGGTAAGCCAAAATCACCGCACCTGAAGACAAGAATAATAATGCCTTGAAGAATGCGTGAGAAAGCATATGGAATAGGCCAGCTTGATAAGCTTCGGCACCCACCGCCATAAACATATAACCGAGCTGACTCATGGTTGAGTAAGCCAAAATACGTTTGATGTCGGTTTGCACCAATGCTGCAAAACCAGCCACCAATAATGTTACTGCGCCTGTAATCGCAATGAATTGCATAATTTCAGGTGTCATTTCAAACACAGTGAACATACGGCAGCACAGGTAAACACCTGCGGTTACCATTGTTGCAGCGTGGATCAATGCAGATACTGGTGTAGGACCAGCCATCGCATCTGCCAACCATGTTTGTAATGGAATTTGTGCAGATTTACCCGCAGCACCTAAGAACAACATGAGTGAAGTCCAAAGCGCAAGGTTATGATCAAGTGCTAAAACTTGTGGTGCATTGGCAACGATTGTACCGATATGCAAAGTACCAAATTGTTGATAAAGCAAGAACATCGCAATGAGTAAGAAAATATCACCCACACGTGTTACGGTAAATGCTTTGATCGCAGCCATACCATTTGACGGGTTTTGATAGTAGTAACCAATCAATAGATAAGAACACAGACCTACGCCTTCCCAACCTAAGAATAACAACGCTAAGTTGTCACCCAATACAAGCACGAGCATGCTTGCTACGAACAGGTTGAAATAAGAGAAGAAACGTGCGAAATCCTCTTCACCACGCATATACCATGTTGCGAAGATATGAATCAGAAAACCTACGCCCGTGATCATGCCCATCATTAACAATGACAAGCCATCTAAACTTAAAGTAATACCTGGCGCAAAACCACCAACGTTAAACCATGTCCATAAATTTTGAACAAATACAGTTTCACCGCTGTTGATAAATGCCATACCGCTGATCAACGCAAACAATGCTGAAAGACCAACTGAACCCGCACCAATAATCGCAGCGACATTTTCAGGAAGTTTATTACGTCCTGCCGCTAAAAGGATAAAACCAATAAGCGGAAATAAAATCGTTAAATATAAAGTACTCATCCGCGCATCTCACTAGCAGCATCTACATCCAAGTGATGGAAGCGATGATAGAACTGAAGGACGATCGCAAGACCGATACACGCCTCTGCTGCTGCAAGCGTCAAAATTAAGATAAACATAATTTGACCGTCTGGTTGTACCCATGCACTACCTGCAACAACGAATGCTAGCGCAGCAGCATTCATCATGATTTCAAGGCTCATTAACATAAATAAAATATTGCGTCGTACCATTACACCGTAAAAACCGAGTGCAAAAAGGATAGATGCAACAATTAAACCATGCTCTAAAGGGATATTGCCCATTATTGTTTATCCTCTTCTGCACTTGGTTCACGTTTGCCTAAGTGGAATGCTGCAACCAATGCTGCAAGCAATAACATCGCGGCTACTTCAACCAATAATAAGTAGTGTGTAAAGAGTGCTTGACCAACTTCTTTAGGACCGACCATTTGTGTCCCTAAAACATGTTGTGTTTGCGTATAGTCTGAACCTAACATCCAAACCAAACACAAACCCATCAAGAAACTCATCAATGCTGGATAAGCCCAAGCATCAGAAGTCAACCATTTACGCTCTTGATCAACAGTATGTTGACCAAGATTGAGCATCATCACCACGAAGACGAACAACACCATGATTGCACCTGCATAGACAATAATTTCTAATGCAGCAGCAAAGGGTGCGCCAATGGTTAAAAAAATCCCTGCAACGGCAAGCAGTGACACGATTAAGCTTAAAAGTGCATGTACAGGATTCGCATTGGTCACAACACGAACTGTAGAAACAATGGCCACGAGAGCCATTAAATAAAATGGCCACATCATGGTAATAAGCTCCGTACGTCAACAGGTGCGCTTTCACGTTGCGCTTGACCTTTTTCTTTACCGTCAATTGCCATACCCGTTACACGATAGAAGTTGTAATCAGGGTATTTACCAGGACCCGAAATGAGTAAGTTTTCTTTCTCATAAACAAGGTCTTGACGTACATATTCACCCAACTCGAAGTCTGGTGTTAACTGAATTGCAGTTGTTGGGCACGCTTCTTCACACATCCCACAGAAGATACAACGTGAGAAGTTAATGCGGAAAAACTCTGGATACCAACGTCCATCTTCTTTTTCAGCTTTCTGTAATGAGATACAGCCCACAGGACATGCAACCGCACATAAGTTACACGCAACACAACGCTCTTCGCCATCAGGATCACGTGTTAATACGATACGACCACGGTAGCGTGGAGGTACGATTTGTTCGGCTGGAACTTCAGGATATAAAATCGTATCACGTGGACGAGTGGCATGGGTAAATACCATCCATAACGAACGAACGATTGATCCTACGCCAGCTAGAATTTTATACATTTTGTACTCCCTGCTGTCCTAGGCTTGATTCATCAGAATCACAGCACCAGTCACCAAAAGGTTAACCAATGCAAGTGGTAAACATACTTTCCAACCAAAGTTCATCACTTGGTCATAACGAGGACGCATTAACGAACCACGTGCCAAGACAAACATCATCACAAAGAATGCTGTTTTTGCAATGAACCAGAACGCATCTGGAATGAATGGAATGTTTAAGTTAAATGGTGCTAACCATCCACCAAAGAATAAAGTCACGATCAAGGCAGAAATTAAGATGATGTTGACGTATTCAGCAACGAAGAACATCCCCCATTTCATACCACCGTACTCGACATGGTAACCTTCTGCCAATTCTTGTTCAGCTTCTGGTTGGTCAAATGGATGACGATGCGTTACCGCAACACCGGCAACCACGAAGATCATGAAACCAATGAATTGTGGAATCACAAACCAAACATCACGTTGTGCTTCTACGATTTCACGTAAGTTGAATGAGCCTGCTATTGCAACTACACCCATCAATGAAATACCCAAGAACACTTCATAAGAAATGGTTTGTGCAGCAGAACGTAAACCACCTAATAATGCATATTTGTTATTTGATGACCAACCACCGAATAACACGGCATACACTGCAATACCCGCCATTGCCATAAAGAACAATAAGCCAATGCTCATGTCTGCAACACCTAAATAAGGTGAAACAGGAATAACCATGAATGACAGTACCGCAGTTGCCATTGCAACTGCTGGTGCTAAACGGAAAGTCAGTTTATCAACAAACTTTGGTGTCCAGTCTTCCTTGAACATGATTTTCAACATGTCGGCAACAATCTGGAACATACCGCCCGGACCTACACGGTTCGGACCATAACGGTCTTGCCATAAACCGAGCAAACGGCGTTCAATGAACGACATTAGTGCTGCAAGCAACACCACAACCAACAAGATCACAATCGCTTGAATCACGCTATATGCGATTGGCCAATCTTGTGCCCATGTCGGGAGGGCGCGTAAAGTTTCGTTCATGAATTACACTCCTACCGCCACAGATACAGGCTCTGCAAGAGAAACGGTCGGCGCTTGTCCAACTGGATATCCGATATAACCTGTAGGTAAATACTCAATCACTTGAACTGGAAGACTGATTGAAGTCTCACCTGCTTTCACAGTAATTTTCTGACCATCTTGTACGTTCAAGCGTGCTGCATCTTGCTCACCCACAGCAAACATTGCTTCAGGAATACGAGATTCCATTGCAGGTGTTTTCACGGTGAATTCACCAGAAGCAAAAATATGGTGCATTGGCACTAAACGGAAGCTATCTGGGTTTGCCACAACTGCTGCTGGTGCAACATAACTCCGTGCTGGACGTTTAGGTAAACGATCGAATAGACGAACGCCAGAATCACCACCTTTTAAGTGACCACCCACTTCATCTTGGTATTTGTTCCAAGACTGTGGAGAGTTCCAACCTGGTGCCCATGCAAATGGAACCAATGCTGCAGGTGTCTGATTCCCCACATAACCTTCCATAGAGAACGTTAATGCTGAGTCGACATCGACTGGTTGTTTTGGCTCATGAACATTAAGTGGCGCACGCATCGCAGTACGACCTGAATAACGACGTGGTTCACGCGCAATTTTCAAACCATGTACACGATAGCCTGCATCAGGTGCAACATCTTGAATCGCTTCAAGTGCAGGTACATTATTCACAACGCTTTCAATTACGTCATCAAGTAATGTCCAAGAAATCGCTTTGCCTTTCACACCGGTTTCAATGGCATGTAACCAGCGCCATGATTCTTTGATTGCAAGTTCTGGTTTGTAGTAGCTTGGGTCATACACTTGATAGAAACGTTGTGCACGTCCTTCTTGTGAAACCACTGTACCATCACCTTCAGCGAAACTCGCAGCAGATAAAACAACATCCGCAGCTTTTACAGTTTCAGTTTCAGAATGGTCGAGTACAATCACGCTTTGCGCTTTATTAAGCGCGGCTTGAACTTGTGCAGCAGGTAAACGACGGAATAAGTCATTTTCCATGATGATGATTGAGTCATAATCTTGTGCAAATGCTTGTTCTAAGCTTAAACCACCAAACAATGCCAAGCCCATTGAATTCACTTCAGGAACAGTCAATGTTAAGCCTGCTGTTGAACCAAGATTCTGTGCAACTTGTGCAGCAGCTTCCATGATGGCAGCATCTTGTAAACTTGTACCCGAGATAATGAGTGGTTTTTTCGCAGCTTTTAATGTGTCAGCAATGGTTTGTGCAAATGCTTTTGCATCGTCATCTAAACCAAGAATCGCTTCACCTTTTACACCCGCAGCAATCGCAAAACCTAAACGCGCAATGTCGTTTGGAGAAGCAACCACTTCACCTGTCGCAACATCAGCAAGACGTGTTTGCGTCGCAGCTAAGATGTAAATTGGAGATTTGGCATCTTGACCAATACGTTTAACAGGCTCTGCTAACCAATCTTGTGTACGACGTTCTGCTGCCATTTCTTTGGCTTTGTTTTTCGCAGCTTGGCGAACAGACAATGCCATACGTGGTGCAGTTTGCGTTAAGTCTTCACCTAAGATCAATACTGCATCGTAGCTTTCAATTTCACGCATACCTGGGTTATAAACACCTTCGGTTTGCATAATAGAAGCAGCCAATTCAACCAGATTTTGTTCTTTCTGAGAAAGACCTGTTGAATAGTGCTCTTGACCCACCAACTCACGTAATGCGAAGTTTGACTCAAGTGATGCACGTGGCGAACCAATACCCAAGACTTTTTTGCCTTGAACATTTGCAATCACAGAATCCAACGCCATATCTACAGAAATTGTTTCTACAGCAGTCCCTTTACGGAATTGTGGTTGACGAGGACGATCTTCACGGTTGACATAACCTGTACCGAAACGACCTTTATCACAGAGGAAATATTGATTTACTTCGCCATTGAAACGGTTTTCTACACGACGTAGTTCACCATAACGTTCACCCGGAGAGATGTTACAACCTGAAGAACAGCCTTGGCATACGCTCGGTGCGTATTGCATGTCCCATTTACGGTTATAACGTGCTGAGTGAGTTTTATCGGTAAATACACCTGTTGGACAGACTTCAGTCAAGTTACCCGAGAATTCAGACTCTAAAGTCCCTGACTCAGGACGACCAAAGTAAACACGTGACGCATTGGCATATACACCAAAGTCAGTACCGCCCGCATAGTCGTTATAGTAACGAACACAACGGTAACATGCGATACAACGGTTCATTTCATGTGCAATGAACGAACCTAATTCTTGGTTGTGATGTGTACGTTTAGTAAAACGATAACGACGACGATCGTGTTGTGTCATCACAGTCATATCTTGTAAATGACAATGACCACCCTCTTCACAGACTGGACAGTCGTGTGGGTGGTTGGTCATCAAGAACTCAACGATCGATTCACGAAACGATGTCGCTTCTTTATCTTCAATTGAGATATAGGTATTGTCAGATGCAGGCGTCATACATGACATGACTAAACGCCCACGCGTATCTTCAGGATTCGCGTATTGCGTCACAGCACATTGACGGCAAGAACCGACAGAACCTAAAGCTGGATGCCAACAAAAATATGGGATGTCGATGCCTAGACTCAAACATGCTTGTAGCAAGTTTTCCGAGCCATTGACTTCATACGATTTTCCATCGACATGAATTGTAGCCATAGTCGAATTCCTTAAGCTTGTTCTACGTTGCGGGTTTGAGCAGCTGCATTGACAACTTTCGCTTCAAACTCGCCACGGAAATGTTTGAGTGCGCCCATAAGTGGTTCCATCGCACCTGGAGCATGGGCACAGAAAGTTTTACCAATCCATAATTTACGGGTCAATTCCTGTAAATGATCGATATCTTCCTGTTTACCTTCACCATTCTCAAGTGCTTTAAGCGCTTTAACCGCCCAAGGTAAACCATCACGGCAAGGTGTACACCAACCACATGACTCACGCGCAAAGAACTCTTCCAAGTTACGTGTAGCTGAAACCATACATTGAGTTTCATCAACCACCATCAGCAAACACGTACCTAAACGTGAACCTGCTTTCATGATGCTTTCAGCATCCATAGGAAGGTCGATATGTTCAGCAGCCAAGAAGTCAGTCGATGCGCCACCTGGTAACCATGCTTTAAGTTTCAAGCCATCACGCATACCACCGGCATGATCTTCAATGACTTCACGTGCAGTTGTACCAAATGGTAATTCCCATAAACCAGGGAATTTCACTTTACCTGATGCACCGTAGATTTTCGTACCTGGATCTTTAGACTTGCCCGCAGACAAACCAATATACCACTCAGGTCCACGCAACATGATTGCGGGTAAGTTGTTGTACGTTTCTACGTTGTTTACAATCGTAGGACGACCCCAAGCCCCTGCAACTTGCGGGAATGGCGGTTTAGTACGTGGATTTGCACGACGACCTTCAAGTGAGTTAATCAATGCGGTTTCTTCACCACAGATATAACGACCTGCACCAGTATGTACGTGTAAATCAAAGCTCCATCCTGAATCCAAGATATTGTCACCCAAATAACCTTTAGCACGAATTTGTTCTAAAGCTTCATTTAAGTATTGTGCAGCTTCGATATACTCACCACGAATGAAGATATAACCTTGCGTTGCTTCAAGGGTATAACCAGCAATCAACATCCCTTCGATCAATTGATGTGGAAGTTTTTCCATCAACAAACGGTCTTTAAATGTACCTGGTTCCATTTCATCGGCATTACAAATCAGGTAACGCGGACCACCATCATTTGGTGCCATCAATGACCATTTAATCCCTGCTGGGAAACCTGCACCACCACGACCCTTTACGGTAGCAGCTTTGATCACTTCAAGCACATCTTTCGGCGGCATAGAAAGTGCTTTTTTAAAGCCTGCATAACCTTCAAGTGCTTCGTAATCATCTGCACTACGAACAGACTCTTGCTTACTCAAACGCCAAGTTAATGGGTGAGTTTCTGGGTTACCGTCGCCATAAATTGGTTTTGGTTCAGTATTCATACATACTTCTCCAATAACTGTTTAATTGATGTCACTTCAACCAAGCCGTGAGTATCTTCATCAATCATCAAGGTAGGACCTTTGTCACAATTTCCTAAGCAGCAAATCGGCAATAAAGTGAAACGACCATCAGCTGTCGTTTGACCATATTGAATACCCAATTCACGCTGGAATGCTTCTGCCAAAGTTTCCGCACCCATCAAGAAACATGCAATTGAATCACATAATAAAATTACGTGACGCCCCACAGGTTGACGGTAAATACGGTTATAGAACGTCGCTACACCTTCCAAATCAGCAACACTAATTGTCAATAATTGAGCAATTGCATGCAACTGTGCATCATCCACCCAACCATTACGGCATTGTACGCACTTTAAGGCATCCAAAGATGCAGCACGTGGGTATGGATAATGACCAATGTGATGTTCAATTTCGTGGATTTCTTCCGCAGTCAAAATCCCTTCAACATTCACACGTGGCTTTTTATCAGTCAAAATCATCATAATGCGTTTACCCCTTAGCGATCCACGTCAGCCATAACGACATCAATCGTCGCTAAATAAATGATCAAGTCAGATACAAGACTGCCGTTAATCACGGAAGGAATTTGCTGTAAATGCGTGAAGGTTGGTGTACGAATACGGGTACGGTAACTCATGGTTGACTTATCAGAAGTCAAATAGTAGTTCGATGCACCTTTTACCACTTCAGCCATCACAGATGCTTCACCTGCAGGCATTACAGGACCCCATGACACGCTCAAGAAGTGCGTAATCAAAGTTTCAATATCTTGTAAAGTCTTGTCTTTTGGTGGTGGAACTGCCAAAGGATGATCCGCTTTATAAGGACCAGATGGCATATTATCCAAGCACTGTTTTATGATTTTTAATGATTCTTCGATTTCACGATAGTGAACCATCACACGCGCATACGCATCGCCTTCATACTCAACAGGAATTTCGAAGTCATAATTTTCGTAACCACTGTATGGACGATATTTACGTACATCGAAATCAATCCCTGTCGCACGTAGACCAGTACCTGTTACACCCCAAGCCAATGCAGATTTCGCATCGTATTGTGCAACATTACGAGTACGACCAATGAACACTGAGTTTTTCAATGCAGCAGTATGGTATTCCTTCAAACGTTTTGGCATCCATTCGAGAATTTCACGAATCAGTTTTTGCCAGTTGTTTGGAAGATCATGCGCTGTACCACCGATACGGAACCATGCTGGGTGCATACGGAAACCTGTGATCGCTTCAATCGCGTCATAGATTTTTTGACGGTCAGCAAACATATAGAATACTGGGGTCATACCACCCGCATCCTGAATCGCAGTACCGATATACAACAAGTGGTTATTGATACGGAACAGTTCAGACATCATGACACGGATACATTGTGCACGGTCAGGAACAGTGATTCCCGCCATTTGCTCCACACCCATCACATAAGGCATGTTTTGCGCACAACCACCTAAGTAGTCCACACGGTCTGTATAGGGAATGAATGAATGCCAAGTTTGACGCTCAGCCATCTTTTCCACACCACGGTGGTGATAACCAATATCAGGCACACAATCTTTCACTTCTTCACCGTCCAACTGCAAGATCACACGGAACGCACCATGTGCAGATGGATGGTTAGGACCCAAGTTCAAGAACATGAAATCTTCGTCGTCATTACCACGAGTTAGACCCCAATCTTCAGGTACAAAACGAAGATGTTCTTGTTCGAAATCTTGTTTAGCCTTGTCTTGCATGTACGGCGTATATTCAGTCGCACGTGCAGAATATTCTTTACGTAATGGATGACCTTCCCAATACGTTGGTAACAAAATACGACGGAGCATTGGATGCCCTTCGAAATTGATCCCAAACATATCGTAAGCTTCACGTTCGTACCAGTTGGCATTCGGCCAAATATTGGTCGCTGTTGGAATGTTAATATCATTCTCATTCAACGCAACTTTAATACGAATATCACTATTGCGTTCTAACGATAACAAGTGGTAAAACACTGTAAAGTCAGATGCAGGCAATCCATCACGGTGTGTACGTAAACGCTCATCTACTGCAGACAAGTCAAATAGCATCACGTATGGACGTGATACTGTACGCAAGTACATTAAAACTTCTTGTACACGTGCGCGCTCAACCCAGACCGTTGGAAAATCTTCAAACGTTGGTTGCACGTAAAAGTTCTCACCAAATTTGGTTTTGAGATCTTCTACAATCGCAAATGCTGGGCGTGAATCAACAGGAGTCGATTCTGGCATAGCAATTTCAGTTTCAGCCATTGGCTTGGCTTCCTATTTAATACAAATTCTGTCAAATTTCCCGATGATCACAGCCTTCAGCTATGTCAAACATTCATCAGAAAAAATTACTCAATTTCATCCATAGAGCGTAAGTTTTTCACTGCAATACGTTCAGCGTTCTTACGGTCGCGTTCTGGCATCATCTTTGGCTTATACACTGGCTGAAGATCATCACCGATTACCGCTGAAAGCGGACGACGTTCTAATTGAATTTGGTCTTGCAATAACATCAGCGCTTGAATCAATGCTTCTGGACGCGGTGGGCAACCTGGCACATAAACGTCGACAGGAATGATCTTATCCACACCTTGTACAACTGAATAGATATCGTACATACCACCAGAGTTTGCACATGCACCCATTGAGATCACCCATTTAGGTTCAAGCATTTGCTCGTACAAACGCTGAATTACAGGTGCCATTTTAACAAAGCATGTTCCTGCAACGATCATCAAGTCTGCCTGACGTGGTGAAGCACGAATAACCTCAGCACCGAAACGTGACAAGTCGTGCACACCTGTTAAGGTAGTTGCATACTCTACATAACAGCAAGAAGTACCAAAGTTAAAAGGCCATAATGAATTTTTACGGCCCCAGTTCACAGCTGTATGTGCCAAATCCTCTAAACGAGTCATAAACACATTTTTATTCACTTCTTCTTCAAGCGGATCTGTAACAATCTGACGATCTTGAAGTGGATATTGATCAGCTTCTGGATTCGCACGGGTTAATGTATATTTCATTCCCGACTTACTCCTTATTCAGTGACATAGTCGGTGTTTTCGATTTAACACGACCAGATGATTGAGCTGGAATCGTACCAGTAGGATCAACAACCAACTCTTCAATAGAATTGAAGCGTGTGATTTCAGCAAGATCCATATTTGGCGAACCTATCTTAGCTTTAATTCCTGCTGCCTTGCGCTTATCAGAAGGTGACCAATTTAAAGCCCCTGTAGATAATTCATAAATCAAACCAACAAGTAAAACTAAAATAAACACAGCAGCCGCTGCAAATCCTATCCAACCTACTTCACGAACAGAGTTTGCCCATGCATATAGATAAAGTGCTTCTAAGTCGAACACGACAAAGAAGATTGCAACCAAATAGAATTTTGCAGATAAGCGGATACGTGCACCACCAGCACCTACCACACCTGATTCAAATTGCTCTTGCTTCGCACGCCCCCATGCTTTACCCCCAAGGAGTAAAGGGACTGTGAGCATAAAGACACATAGAAATGTAACGCCGATCACGAAGGCAATGATTGCCCAATCGTATGGAGTAATGGCACTCATGCGGGGATAACTCCTGGCAGGCCTATTATTAACAAAGAATGTATGTATTGGCCTAAAAATACACCAAACACAAAATAAATCTGAACAATTGTACCCGATTGGTATCATCTCTTGCTAGTTTATAACTATAAGTCTTTTGGATGATTTTTTAGTCTTTTGGGGTATTGACATATATTTCAGACTCATACAATGCCTAATAATCGTATTATTAAATCAACAATACAAAAATAATAAGTTTTTCCAAACACATACCCTTTTTTTTGATTTTTTATCTTAAATCATTTACTTAATTTTAAACTCTATCTAATTTTTATGTCTAATTTTCCATATTTTCACAATTTCATGCGTTTTTTATAGCAAAAATTAACCACAAAGATATTTAAAATATTTTGTTACATTCTTCAAAAAAAACCAAATGCAAAACCAATTAAAAATCTTAAAATTATCAAATAAAGATAATATATATAAAATTAAATACAAATCATTAAATTAAAAACCATTAAATTATCAAAAATATTTTACAATCGACACAGCTGACCAACACTTTACGATTACATAAAGAAATATTGCCTACTTCTCACCTACCTTAAGGACAACGCACCACAAAAGACACGACTCAAAAATGATAAAATTTAAGCAAGTTTTATTTTTCAATTCAATAACAACCCATTAATAAAGTTTATACAATTCATTAAGTTGTTCTGTGTATGCTAGAAAATAATAATAAGGAGTACAACACATGAGCATGAACTTTGCACACAAACCCAATTATTTTTTATTTGCTCAATTATTAGTTCGTCATATTGAGGGGTATATCAAAAAACATCCCGATGCCAATAATGCAATCTTCGATTTACGTGATATTTATGAGCTTTTTCGTCAAGATTTAGCATCAACCACCACCAATTTAGAGGGTATTTTAAATATTGCAGACGAATATACGATTGACACCCTAAATGGTGATCAAAAAATTATTAGCGAATATAAAATTGATGCTGAACAAAATAGTTTATTGATTGATTTTAATCCTGATGCGCTACAAGCTTTACGTGCTGGTAAACCGATCATTGCACCTGATGCAACCTTACACCAATAAGTTAAATGCCTCTCAATGAAAAACTCGCAATGAAAACTAAAAAAGCACCGAAATCGGTGCTTTTTTACAACAGGACTTAAACAAGCCCTATCACTAATTACTTCACTTTAAGTTTATTTCTATGCGCAGGCCAAGACATTTTAAAACGTGCACCACCTAAACTTGGGCTTCCATCGACCTCAATCGTCCCACCAAACCAATAGGCGATTCGACTGACAATTGACAACCCTAAACCATAACCACCAGAAGCACGTGTACGACTGTCATCTAAACGAGCAAAGGCTTCAAAAATACGTTTACGATCTTCCTCAGGAATGCCCGGTCCATCATCTTCAACACAAACATAAGCCATACCTGTATCCGCATCGATACCACCACTAATATAAATACGATCATCGCAATAACGAATCGCATTACCGACTAAGTTTTGTACCACACGATGTAAATAACGGCGTTCTGCTTCCACGACTACATCATTAGACAATGGAACAAGATGTATTTCTTTTTGAGTTTTCAAGGCTTCTGTTTCAACAGCAACCTGATCTAACACATCGACCAAAATAATTTTTTCAAAATTAAGAGATGGCGTACCCTGCTCAAGCTTAGCATAGGTCATGATTTCATCAATTAACGTATTTAAAGCTTCAATATCTTTATCAATCATTTCCATCTGTTGCAAACGATATTCATAATCGTCTTCGTCTGCCAACATTTCCATACCAAAACGGATTCGAGCAACAGGGGTTCGCAATTCATGCGAAACTGCACGCATCAACTCCCTTTGTGCTTCGATCAAGCGTTGAATGTGGTCTGACATACTATTATAGCTTGTGGCTAAGCTTGCTAACTCATCATGCCCTTCTACAGGCACCCGTTGTGACATATCACCTGTCTTCATGACATCCAAGGCATCATTCACCTGTTTCAGTTTACGTTGCATTGGCACAATCAAGCCATAAACCCCCAGACACAGTAAAAACATACTGAGCAAGGTGATACCTGCAGCAAGTTTTACTGGCATCCAATTAAACATGGGTACTGGACCGATCACGAGCGCATCAGTTGGAGAGCTTGGCAAAGGAGAAACTATAGATATAGTTGTACCACGTACGGTTGCACTGTCGCGCCATAAAATAACAGGCTGATCTGAACGCAAACGTCCAAGTTGCTCAGGATCTAAATTAAGCCCCGAAACCTTTTCCACACCCACATGGTAGTAAAAATGTTGCTGAATTTTTTTCAGATACTCCTGCTCTTGTCCTGGATAGTAGACCAAATAATCCATAATAAAGACAGGAAGAGCTTTCATTTGTCGCTCTGCAAACTGATCGACTTTAATATATAAATAATGTTTAGGATCATTACGAATGCCTAAAACTAAATACGCAATACCATGTTCAGCATCATAACGTACAACAGCTTTTTGACTTTCTATACGTTTATTTTCAGTGCGAGAAAGTTCAACTTTACTGGCATCAACATAATGAATAGGAAGTTCTAATAAGTCGGAAGCATCTGAAATCCAATCTATTCTTTGTTGTTCAGTCTGTTGACGTGCCACCCCCTCACTGATGACATAAGAAATACCATCCGTTAGAGATTCACGATATTCTTGCGCACGTTGATAATTAATAATCTGAACAAGCAAATAGCCAAATAAAGCAACTAAGACGACAAGAATAACTAATCCTGCGTAAATACGCAGGAATATGCTGTGTTTGGACACGAAAACAACCTTATATAGAGCTAAATCCCTAACTAGAAAATAGCATTACATCCCATTTGTTTCTTTAACAAATAAGTACCCTTTACTACGTACAGTTTTAATGCGTTTTGGATTTTCAGGATCATCACCAATTTTTGGACGAATACGTGAAATACGCACATCAATCGAACGGTCTTGACCATCATATTCAATCCCACGCAGACGTTCAAAAATATCTTCACGTGACAAAATTCGTCCAGCATTAGATGCCAACAACCATAAAAGGTCATATTCTGCACTGGTGAAATCGACTAGCTCGCCGTTTAAAGTTACAGAACGACCACCGTTATCAATCACAAGATCATCAAACTCAATACGTTGTACTACTTCATCTTCTGGCGCTTTGTCTGTACGACGCAGTAAGGCACGAATACGCGCTAAAAGCACACGAGGTTGTACAGGTTTAGCAACATAGTCATCTGCACCCATTTCCAAACCAAGCACTTGATCCATATCTTCCGTACGAGCAGTCAACATCAAAATCGGTTGATGATAATGTGGACGAACTTCACGACAAACGGTTAAACCATCTGCACCTGGTAGCATCACATCTAGCACCACCATATCAGGTTGTTCAGCAATAATACGACGAATTGCACGGTTGCCGTCTGGCTCTACCCCAACCTCTAGCCCATTACGGATTAAATACTCTTGTGTTAAACGGGCTAAACGCTCATCATCTTCTACAATTAAAATTTTTGGTAACTTTTCTTCTTGGCTCATCTATTTGCCCCTGTATTTGACTTTGTGTCTGCTACAAATCTCGCAGATTCAACACACTATGCTTTGCAATATACACACGTTTACATTGTAAACAAGACCCTATTCACCAAACTGATACATGACAGTAGCATTTTGTTATATTTTATTAACTATTGAATTGTAGATAGTTTTCTCTCACACCTTTGATGTTTTTTAAATTTATTCTATTTTTTACTACGCTAAGGCACGTTTTTTATACAATTTATTTCATTGTACACATTCTGTCTTTTTAAACGCACTGTTTTTAGTTATCCACAAGGTTATCTATAAGCAGCTTTTACAGAGTTTGCTATGCTATGCCCTTGTCTAATAAGGCATATATAAAAACTCCACAAGAGACCCTAAATATTGCAATTTTTTTTCAACTTTTTCAGAAAGAAAATTATCGAAATGTCAATATTGATCTCCCCTAATTTTTACCGTATCTTGTGTCCTAATTTACATTAAACCACTAAGTATTGTGTTTAGTCCTCAAACATCTCGACAACATATTTCTTCTATGTTGCTGCGATTCAAATGGTCCATAAACATAACAATGATGACAATGGAGCTACGCTGACAATGAACGCCATTACAACCCCAGGTCTACTTCAAGTGATTAAACGCACTGGTGATGTAGCCGCTTTTGATGCAGATAAAATTTCTGTAGCAATTGGTAAAGCTTTTTTGGCTGTAGAGGGTCAACAAAGTGCAGATTCAAGCCGTATTCATGATCGCATCACTCAGCTCACTGAGATGGTAATGAATACTTTTAATCGTCGTTTACCTTCAGGCGGAACAATTCACATTGAAGAGATTCAAGACCAAGTTGAATTGGCGCTTATGCGTACTGGCGAACAAAAAGTTGCTCGTGCTTATGTGATCTATCGTGAACAACGTTCTGAAGCACGTAAACAAACAGGTGCACATCACCACCCTACTTTACAAATCACAGATGCGAATGGTCAGCTTCAGCCTCTAGATTTGGGCAAACTTCAAGCCACGATTGAAAAAGCAAGTGAAGGCTTAGAAGGCATCAATGTTCAAGCCATTGTCGATGAAACAGTTAAAAATTTATATAACGGTGTAAAACAGTCAGACATCTCAACCACGATGATGATGGCAACACGTACACGTATTGAACAAGAACCAAACTATACTTATGTGACTGCACGTTTACTCCGTGATGATTTGGTTGCAACAGGTCTTAAATTTTTAGGTCTTTCTGAAGAGACCTTAGAAAATGATGCTTTAGAAACATACTTAAACAAAGGTGTTGAGTTAGAGCTGTTATCTGCTGACTTATTGAACTTTGACCTTAAAAAATTGGCAGCAGCGATCAAACCTGAGCGTTCAAACCAATTTACCTATTTAGGCCTGCAAACTTTATTTGACCGTTACTTCATTCACTCAGACGGCGTGCGTTTTGAACTTCCACAATTGTTCTTCATGCGTGTTTCAATGGGACTTGCGTTAAACGAAGAGAATAAAGAACAACGTGCAATCGAATTCTATGACTTATTGTCTAGTTTCGACTATATGGCATCTACACCAACATTATTTAACTCTGGTACTTTACGTCCACAGTTGTCGAGTTGCTACCTCACAACAATCCAAGATGACCTATATGACATCTATGGTGCGATGCGTGACAATGCCCTTCTTTCTAAATGGGCAGGTGGTTTAGGCAATGACTGGACACCAGTACGTGCTTTAAACTCCTACATCAAAGGAACAAATGGTAAATCTCAAGGTGTAGTGCCTTTCCTTAAAGTTGCCAACGATACTGCGGTTGCAGTCAACCAAGGTGGTAAACGTAAAGGTGCGGTATGTGCATACCTTGAAACTTGGCACTTGGACATTGAAGAATTCCTAGAGCTTCGTAAAAACACAGGTGATGACCGTCGTCGTACACACGATATGAATACTGCGAACTGGGTTCCAGACTTGTTCATGCAACGTGTCTTTGAAGATGCTGAATGGACTTTATTCACACCATCTGAAACACCTGACTTACATGATTTGACTGGTGCAGAATTCGCTGAACGCTATGCGTACTACGAAGGCATTGCCAAAGAAAAAAACATGCTTCATAAGAAAATCCGTGCGAAAGACTTATGGCGCAAAATGTTGTCAATGTTGTTTGAAACTGGTCACCCTTGGATCACATTCAAAGACGTATGTAACCTACGTTCACCACAACAACACGTGGGTGTAGTGCATTCATCTAACTTATGTACAGAAATCACTTTAAATACCAATAAAGATGAAATCGCAGTATGTAACTTAGGTTCGATCAACCTTGTTCAACACGTACAAGGTGGCAAACTCGACCGTGAAAAACTAGCACGTACAGTTAAAACTGCGGTTCGCATGTTGGATAACGTAATTGACATCAACTACTACGCAGTTGAACAAGCACGTAATTCAAACTTGAAACACCGTCCAGTGGGTATGGGGATCATGGGCTTCCAAGATGCTTTATATGAAATGAAGCTTGCTTATGGTTCTGATGAAGCTGTCGATTTTGCAGATGAATCGATGGAAGTCATCAGCTACTACGCAATTGAAACTTCAAGCAACTTGGCTGTTGAACGTGGTGTTTATTCAACATTTAAAGGTTCATTGTGGGATCAAGGGATTCTACCAATCGACTCTTTAGACATCGTTGCTAAATCACGTCCTGAACGCATGTTCGAAGTTGACCGTACAACTCGTTTGGATTGGGACACTTTACGTGCCAAAGTTCAAAAAGACGGTATGCGTAACTCAAATGTGATGGCGATTGCACCAACTGCGACTATTTCAAATATTTGTGGTGTATCTCAGTCTATCGAGCCAACATTCCAAAACCTTTATGTAAAATCTAACCTTTCTGGTGAATTTACAGTGATCAACCCGTACTTAGTACGTGCGTTAAAAGATCGTGGTCTTTGGGACTCTGTGATGGTCAATGACTTGAAACATTTCGAAGGTTCAGTACAAAAAATTGCACGTATTCCTGAAGAATTAAAAGCCATTTTTGCCACTGCATTTGAAGTTGAACCACGTTGGATCGTTGATGCTGCGTCACGTCGTCAAAAATGGATCGACCAAGCGCAATCGCTTAACCTTTACATCTCAGGTGCAAATGGTAAGAAACTCGACCTAACTTATAAGATGGCTTGGTTACGCGGTCTTAAAACGACTTACTATCTCCGTGCATTGGGTGCAACTTCTGCTGAAAAATCTACCATCAATACGGGTGCATTGAACGCAGTTAAGCCAACTACGGTTGCAGCTCCTGTTGCTGAAGCTAAACCTGTTGCTCCTGCTGAGGAAGAAGGTTTCGCAAACGCTGCACCTGTGCCGCAAGCATGTTCAATCGATAATCCTGATTGCGAAGCTTGTCAGTAATTTAATTTACCTCCCCTAACCCCTCCTGAAAGGAGGGGGATTTATCGCGATATTTATTTAAGTGCTAAGTTCCCTCTCATCTCAGGAGAGGGTTAGGGAGAGGTCTCTAAAGAGTCCAAGATCATGCTCCATTTAAGTCATAACTATGAGTTAGGCATAATTGTCCTGATCTTAGCCTTTTTAGTTTTTTATGTACCAATGGCATACGCATTCTTTGCCATTCGTAAGCAACAAAAACGTAAGCAAAATAAGTAGTTTAGAAACAGAATTACTTCTTTTGATTATGTAGTAATACAAAATCAAACCTAAGTAGAAGATTACGAAAGATAGAAAGTAATTAGATATTTAGAAAGGATTTGAGAAAAATGTTGGGGATATTGGCGTATCCCCTCCATCAATCTCAGATAACCGAGAATACGGTTGGCTGACAACTTTCGACAAAGAAAGTAACGAAATCTTCGTTCACTTTTGGTTGTTAGTCAACTGTTAATTCACAATTTCAAACTAAGACATTGTTTTTAGGAGTCTTAAAAATGAAATCAGTTTTTCAGTTTTCTCAACTTAAAGCTAAAGGAGCTTTCTATGCACTATATGTGTCTAAGTTACGATCTAAAAAATAAACCACGTTCAAATTATTCTAAGATTTATCAAACTCTTGGATTATATGAACATCAAAGATTACAAAAGTCGATATGGTTATTAAATACAACCAAATCTTCTGATGAAATCATGAATGACTTTAGGCATTGCGTTGATAATGATGACCGTTTTGCGGTTTTCCCAATTGACCAAAATTTGTTAAACATATTAAAGGAGTAAATACCCCAACCATTTATTAATCATAATAAATGGTTTTGAAATAGAGAGAGGTTTATAATCTTTACTCTATTTCAAAATGGGGTTCATTGCTTTTTAAATAAAGTGAGGAGAATCCCATGTCTATCCTAAGTTGGGACGATTTCGAAGATGATGAACCGAAACAAGCTGCACAAGCTCACCAGCCTGCGCCCGTCGAACCGAAAAAAACGACTGATTCGCAAGTGGTATCTGATGCACAGCACGCATCGTCGACTGTGGCAGCTACACAACCCGCTCGAACCTATTCAGCAGGAACAACAAATTCAGCCGATCCATTGGCAAGAGCATCTAACGCTCTAGAAACCTTAGACGTTGCACCAGGCTTAGAAGAGCTTGAAATGGGTGCGCAACGTGTTCAAGTTGATGATAAAGCGATGATCAACTGTCGTGCTGACTTAAATCAACTTGTACCATTCAAATACGAATGGGCTTGGCAAAAATATCTTGACGGATGTGCAAACCACTGGATGCCTCAAGAAGTCAACATGAACCACGACATCGCACTTTGGAAGTCTGAAAATGGCTTAACTGAAGATGAGCGTACCATTGTTATGCGTTCTTTAGGTTTCTTCTCGACTGCTGACTCTTTGGTAGCAAACAACTTAGTATTAGCGATTTACCGTCATATTACTAACCCAGAATGCCGTCAATACATTTTGCGTCAAGCATTTGAAGAAGCAATTCATACCCATGCTTACCAATACTGTATCGAATCTTTAGGTATGGATGAAGGCGAAGTCTTCAACATGTACCGTGAAGTTCCATCAGTAGCGCGTAAAGCAGCTTGGGGCTTGAAATATACGCAGTCTTTAAGTGATCCTACGTTCAAAACAGGCACACCTGAAAATGATCAAATCTTACTTCGTAACTTGATCGCATTCTATTGTGTACTTGAAGGTATTTTCTTCTACTGTGGTTTCAGCCAAATCTTGTCGATGGGTCGTCGTAACAAGATGAATGGTGTTGCTGAGCAATTCCAATACATCTTACGTGATGAGTCTATGCACTTGAATTTTGGTATCGACATGATCAACCAAATCAAGATCGAAAATCCAAACTTATGGACAGCTGAGTTCCAAGAAGAAATTATTCAAATGATTCTTGAAGGTACGATGCTTGAGATTGAATACGCACGTGACACCATGCCACGCGGTGTATTAGGCATGAATGCAGCAATGATGGAAGAATATTTAAAATTCATTGCAAACCGTCGTTTAGCTCAATTAGGCTTACCTGAACAATTCACTGGTGTGAATAACCCATTCCAATGGATGTCTGAAATGATGGACTTACGTAAAGAGAAGAATTTCTTCGAAACACGTGTAACAGACTATCAGACTGGTGGTGCGTTGAGCTGGTAAGCTCGTGCCTCCGTATTCTCATCAATAAAAAAAGGCGCTTTCTAGCGCCTTTTCTTTTACTCAAATATTATGCAGGAATACGTAATACTTGACCTGGAAAAATATCATCCGCATTTTTTAACAATGGACGATTAGCTTCAAAAATTTTGTTGTACTGATTCGCATCACCATAAAATTCTTTCGAAATTTTAGATAAGTTATCACCAGATTTAACTGTATAAAACTTGCTTTCCGGTTCTGGGGTCGCTACGGTCAACTGATCATCTACCTGTGCAACATGGTCGATGTTTCCAACAGCCAAAATAATCTTTTCTTTGTCTGCCTGAGTTTGCACTTGCCCTTTTACGGTTGCCAAATCTGAAGCACCATTATAAGTCACAGATAAACCCGCTACAGGCAAGCCTAATGCTTTGATATGACCCAATAATTTATTTGCAATTTCTTGTGCAGATGGTTCAGCAGGAGTTGCTGGTGCTGCCTGTGGTTCAGCAGGTGCTGTATTTTTTTTACCGATACCTTTTACAAAATCAAAAAGACCCATTATGTTTCTCCGTATAAATTTAAGTTTTATTTAATCAAGGATTATAAAAATTTGTACTCCATTTTTATAACTAAAAAATATACTGAAATCGGTTGTCATTGGTGACAGAAACGTAACGATATGTAAACAATGTTTTTGATTTATAAATAAAAAAGCCACCGTAATGGTGGCTTAATCGCTGATGATGACTCATCAAGCATTCAACAGATTAACCAAGTTTTTTAGTTACATAGTCAATAGCTGATTGAACAGTTGTGATTTCATTTGAATCTTCATCAGGAATCGTGATGTCGAAGTCATTTTCGAAAGACATTACAAGCTCAACTAAGTCTAAAGAGTCAGCACCTAAGTCATCCATGAAAGATGCTTCGTTTTTGATCTCTTCAGCTTTCATACCTAATTGTTCTGCAACAGCTTGTTTAATGCGTTGTTCGATATCGCTCACAGGAATTCTCCTCATTGCTTGTGGCGGCGTTTAATTGCCTATAGTTTAATTGAATATTGAATTTTTTCAAAGTTAATACATGACATTAAGCCATGTATAAACCACCATTTACGTGTAATACTGTACCTGTGATGTAACTTGCACGTTCCGAAGCCAAAAAACTGACCGCATTTGCGATGTCTTGTGGCTCACCAAAACGATTTAACGCTACTTGATCACTCATTTTTTTGCGAATGTCTTCACTCAACTGCTCAGTCATTTCTGTTGCAATAAAGCCTGGTGCAATGCAATTTACAGTGATTTGACGGCTACCCATCTCTTTTGCAAGGCTACGGCTAAATGCTTCAATACCTGCTTTAGCAGCAGAATAGTTTGCCTGCCCCGGATTTGCAAAGTGTGCAACCACAGAACTGATATTAATAATGCGACCAAAACGCGCTTTAGTCATGCCTTTCAGCACACGTTTAGACAAACGGAAAACCGCTTTTAAATGAATATTTAAAATATCATCCCAATCTGCTTCCGACATACGCAGTAACAAATTATCTTTAGTAATCCCTGCATTATTCACCAATACCATCACTGAACCATATTTTTGTTCAATATCTGATACCAATGCATCAATAGCATCGCCATCGCGCACATCTAAAACCGCACCTGCACCATTTTCTGCAAATGTTGCTGTTAATTGTGTCGCGCCTGCTTCAGAAGTCGCCGTACCTACTACAAAATAACCGTCTAAGATAAGTTGCTGAGCAATGGCTGCGCCAATCCCTCTACTTGCGCCTGTCACTAATGCGACTTTGCGTTCTTGTGTCATGCAATTTTTCCTTCTGCCACTAAAATGGCATTCAGCGCATCTTCCATACGACTTTGCGTGTCAATTGGAAATGCTTTTTCAATGTTCGGCAAACGTTTTGCAAGATTCGCTAAGACATTACCTGGACCACATTCAACAACATATTGAATACCTTGGTCTTGCAGATATTGCATGGTGTTCGTCCACTGTACAGACTGATACAATTGTGCCGTCAATGCTTGGCGTAAAGCCGTCACATCACTTGCAATCGCTGCGTTGACATTTTGTATTACAGGAATAGTCGGTAGCTCAATGGCAGTTTGTTCCAAAGCTTGTGCGAACTGCTCTGCCGCAGGCTTCATCAATGAACAATGCGAAGGAACGGATACAGGAAGTGCAATTGCTTTACCTGATTGCTCTTTGGCTTGTGCCATAACGTCTTGCACCAATGCCGCAGACCCTGCGATGACCACCTGACCATTTGCATTGTAGTTTGCAGCTTCGACTGAGCCTTCAGCTGCTTGTGAAGCAGCTTGACACAATGCGACCACTTGGGCATCTTCTAGCCCCAAAATCGCAGCCATTGCACCTGCACCTTGTGGTACAGCAGATTGCATCAATTGACCACGTAAATGCACCAATTTCACAGCATCGACCAATGAAATTGCATTTCCTGCCACCAATGCGCTGTATTCTCCGAGTGAATGCCCTGCAAGGTATTTAGGTGCAACACCACCCAAATCTAACCATACACGCCACATCGCAATACTTGCTGTTAACAAAACAGGCTGAGTATTTTCTGTTTGATTTAAACCTTCACCGCTTTGGGCAATATTCCATAAGTCAAAACCAACAGCCTCTGAAGCTTCTGCAAATGTTTCTGTCACTACAGTAAACTGTTCTGCAAGTTCAGCAAGCATGCCTACTTTTTGTGAGCCTTGACCAGGAAACAAAAATGCAGTTTTCGTTGCTTGAGCTGCTTGCTCCAGTTGTTTAGTAGACATATAAAAGTCCTTTCTTCATACCTAGCTCGTTTCCGATGCGGCAATTTAACACTAAAAAAATAAAAAATTAATTGCTAAATACAACAAAAATTCAAGACAAAAAAAAGGGAGCGAAATGCTCCCAATTTTTTTCACTAAGCTTTCGCTTAATGCATCAACAATTATTCAGCATCAGCTGCTTTAGCGAATAATTGACGACCACGGTAGAAACCATCTTTAGTCACGTGGTGACGACGATGAGTTTCACCTGTAGTTTGGTCTACAGTTAATGCATTCTCGGTTAAAGCGTCATGTGAACGGCGCATGTCACGGCGAGAGCGACTTTTACGGTTTTGCTGAACGGCCATGATGGCTCCTTACAAAGATCGAAAAAATGGATCAGAACAATTCGGTTGTCTTAACTAAACATTATAACACAAAAATTAGTTAAGTTTACCCTTTAAACCTGCTAAAACATCAAACGGATTATCCCGTTTTTCTTCAACAGCGTCCTGATCGACTGGCTGATGTTTATGTTCACAAGCATTATGCTTAGGAGACATTGGCATCAACGTTATCAATTCATCTTCTATTAGAGAAAGTAAATCCGCAGTCGCAGGAGTATTACTTGCATAATCACCCTGTTTTGTGGCTTCACTTTCGCCTAAGACGATGTAATCAGCATCCTCATCCAAGCGCTCTATCAGTGACTCATCATCGATCAAGGCTATATGAAAATCTGAAACAAGTTCAATTTCAACAGGCTCCAAACAACGTTGGCATTCCATTGGAACTTTTGTTTCAGCATGTCCATCTAACCATACGATGCGATGATAGGCATCCATTGATAGTGTACAGTCTATATTGACCAATTGATTATCAATTGATCCAACAGCTTCACGAGCAATACGAACACAGCGAGACAATGGCAGTGTACCTGACCATGTAAAGCCCTGTTCAGCCCATTTAAACGGCTCAATCTGTGCCGGAAAGGTTTTTGCTGACATAATTAAGGCGGCAATTCTACAAATTCATCGGTACTCTGTCAAAGATTAAGATACAATTTTGTACTTATTTAGACAGATCATTTGGGTAATTTAAGTTATGCATCAGTTGCAGCCGCAACCTGAAGTCACCACTTCATTACAGTTAAACACTGATTTAACTTCAATTTCTTCTAAAAAATCAAGCCTTGTGCAACGTTTACAATGGTGTGATTTACAAACTGAAGTTCAACAGGTCGATTGGCTTATCTTACACTTTAATCTTTGGTTTTCCCACTTAAATGTACAACTTGTTCGTGGAGACTTTGAACCTGAGTATTTTCCTGCGACGGCAGACCACCCTGCTCGCATCCAATTTGCCCATGGTTATTTTAATAGTGCGCTACATGAAATTAGCCATTGGACGATTGCAGGCGAACAGCGCCGCTTATTACCCGACTTAGGTTATTGGTATGCGCCTGATGGTCGTACTGCTGAACAACAAGCACTATTTGAACAAGTCGAAGTGAAGCCACAAGCGATTGAATGGTTATTTGCTCAAGCTTTTGGACGAAAATTTCGTGTGTCTTTAGACAATCTCACCGGCGAAGGTGGCGATGGCGCAACATTTAAAGACCGTGTTTTCGCCCAAGTGCAGTGTTATTTTTCAGGAGAAACCGTACTGCCACGAGATGCAAAACGATTTATAGAATGTATCTGCTCTTGCACACGAGGTGGCAAAACATTACAAAGTCACGAGTTTCAACGTGAAATGCTTGATTAATTTACATAAATCAACATAGTAACATTGCAACTGTGCGTTTAAGCAAGTGATAATGAATGAAAAATATTCAGGAGAGAAAAATATGCTGCATTTAAGAGTTCATCCTGACAATCCTCAGCCACGTTTGATTAGCCAAGCGGTAGAACGCATTCGTGCAGGAGATGTGGTGGTCTATCCAACCGATGCGGCTTATGCGATTGGCTGTCAGATTGGGAATAAAAATGCCATGGAACGTATTGCACAAATTCGTGGCTTAGGTCCAAAGCATCAATATGCCATTATCTGTGCAGATTTATCTGACATTGCCACCTATGCCAAAGTCGACAATGCGATGTATCGCCTTCTGAAAGCCAATACCCCTGCGGTAACCACTTATATTTTACCCGCAACCAGTGAGGTACCTCGTCGTTTGATGCATACAAAAAAGAAAACCATTGGTTTACGTGTACCTAGTAATGCAGTATGTCAAATGTTATTGAAAGAATTAGGTGAGCCACTTTTGACTAGTACTTTGATTTTACCGAATCAGGATCAACCTTTGGATGACCCTTTTGATATTGAACAACAGCTCGAAAAGCGTATAGATGTGTTTATCGACAGTGGTTTAGGGACACTAACCACAACCAGTATTGTTGATTTATCAGGGGCAAATCCTGAAATCATCCGTCGTGGTGTGGGGGATGTCAGTGCTTTTGAATAAGCTGTTTTAAGAAATAGTAAGTCTATGGCTTTGTTTTGATCTGAGCCGTTTTAATCTTAGCTAATATTCAAGACTTTCCTGAAGATACAATGATTTACACTGAACAACCTTAGTGTTTACACTCAAATACTAAGGTTATTTAGGATGAAAAAATATTGTCTTCAAATAAAAAATTGAATATTTTAGAAGCGGCTCAAATGGAAGCCTCCTGCTTTTTCAGCCCATATCATTATGCAAGATGATCTAAATTTACCCTCACTTTTATTTGTTATGAAATTTAAGATGCTTTAAATCTAAAGATCTAGATCATTCTCTAGTTTGCAAACGCTTTTTTTGCTGACCTTTTGCATCAAAATTTTCAGGATTGAGCCAATTTTCATAAGCTTTTTGAATACTTTGCCATTCCTCATCAAGCATCGAAAACCAAGCCGTATTACGATTATTGCCTTTAGAAATACGATCTTGACGAAAAATTCCCTCAAATTGAAAGCCAAAACGTAATGCTGCTTGTCTTGAGGGTTCATTTAAGTCATCACATTTCCACTCAACACGTCTAAATCCTTGCTCAAAACACGCTTTTAATAATAAATAGATCGTTTCAGTTGCAGCAGCACTACGTTTCATTTGATGTGAAAAATATACATTACCAATCTCAATGACTGCATGTTCAGAACGTTCATTCATCAATGCAATCCAACCTAAAATCTTTCCGTCAACTTCAATCAAAAAATGTCTTGCCTCTGTAAAACCAAAATTTTTTTCAATGCTTGTTCTAACTGGACTTGAAAACTAAATGTTGAGTACGGCAAATATGTCCAACAAGCGTGATCTGGTTCGCTTTCTATAGCTTTCCAAAGCGCTGAAAAAGCAGATGTTTGTAAAATGTCATTGTGAATAGGAAATAAGCGCACATAGTTTCCTACTAGAATATCTTCTTGAATTTTTTTTGGCTTTTCTCGCACTACAGTTTTACCAATTTTTTGCCCAAATTCATTAATTTGGTATTTTTGATAATTCAGCATTTTGAGTATTTATAGACAGACATGAAGAATAATATGCCTGTTTTTTGCTGTTTTCTCTAGTAAAACACCGCTTATTTGTTAGACAAAAAATTGACCATTATCACGCAAGAAAATATTCCCTATTTATTTTCAGGTTTTTTTCACATTTCTGCATAATAACAATTTATTCCCATCGCATTTTAATTTAGAATATAAGCACTTCTATATTCAATGCAATTCGACTATCACTTCACCTCTCCTATTCTTGAAAAGTGATCTCCCGAATCGCCTAACATGCCTTTGAAAATTCGCGTGGCTAAAAACGGTAATGACTCAATCAGTCCATAACTCAATGGAAAGCATTCCACAAATTCGAGTACTCGATGAGTGGCAAGATTCGATCCCTGAGGATTTATACATTCCACCTGCTGCATTCGAAATTTTGCTTGATCATTTCGAAGGCCCACTCGACTTCCTGATTTACCTGATTCAAAAAAATGGTTTTGATTTACTTCAATTAGACATTGCACCCATTGCAAGTCAGTATCTATCCTATATGGATAACATGAAATCTTTAAATATCGAGCTCACTGCCGATTATATGGTGATGGCTGCACTGTTAGCAGATTTAAAATCTCGTTTATTATTGCCAAAACCAAAATCAGTTACGCTAGAAAAAGACCCTAAACAAGCGTTGATTGATCGATTAGAAACCTATTTAAGAATTAAACAAGCTGCCGAACGTTTGGGGCAAATGCCTGTGTTTGAACGTGATATTTTCCCTACCCATGTTTCTCTTGGACAAACAGCAACTGTATATGAAGGCTATGCAGCTGAAATGCTGCGTGACGCTTTATATTGCATTTTTAATCGTCCTGAGCCTGTCATTCATAAGATTGAACATGAGCCTGTTTTGCTTGAGGAACGTATTGCATATATTGAAAATATGATCACCTCTGGACAGGTTTTAAGCTTTGAAAGTCTGCTTTTGCCCACTCAAGGTCGTATGGGCATGGTTGTTACGTTTATGGCAGTATTAGAACTCACCCGCCAACAAAAAATACAGATTATTTCTAGTGGACTTGATGCGCCGCTTGCAATTCAAGGAGCTGCCGCATGACCATAGATCAAAATAATGTATTCAATGTTGATGAGTTGCATCATGAAGTTTTAATGCAAATAGAAGCCATCATTTTTGCTAGTGATGCACCTGTTTCTCTTGCTCGCTTAAAAGAAGCATTTCAAAATCAATATTCGAAACAACAGTTGCAAAATTATTTACAGCAATTGTCAGTTTTACAACACGGTCGTTCAATTGAATTGGTCGAAGTTGCACAGGGCTTTCGTTTTCAAGTCCGTGCCAAATATCGCAATATCATTAGTCAAGTTTGGCCTGAACGTCCAACTAAATTATCCCCGTCACTGTTAGAAACTATTTCAGTGATTGCTTATCATCAGCCCGTAACCCGAGCTGATATTGAGCAAATTCGTGGAGTGACAAATAATAGTCAGCTACTCCGTACTTTATTTGAATGGAACTGGATTAAAGAATCTGGTTTTCGCGAACTCCCAGGAAGACCTGCGTTGTTAGTTACAACGCCACAATTTTTAAATGCTTTTGGTCTAGCGTCTTTAGATCAATTGCCTCCCCTACAGGATGCCAAGGAAGCTTTTATGGCATTGGATGCGCAAGCACCAAAGTCGTGAATAGGTACACTGTTGATTATTATTTCTAAGGTTATGCTGTCATGAGTGAAAAGTTGCAAAAGGTACTCGCACGAGTAGGATTAGGCTCCCGCCGTTATATGGAAGAAGTCATTGCTGCTGGTCGTGTGAGTGTCAACGGTCAAGTTGCTCAAGTGGGTGAACGTATCGAACCAACCGATGAGCTTCGCATTGATGGTCGTAAAGTTCAGTTCCAAATTGAAGATGAAATTCGTCGTCGCGTGTTGATTTATTACAAACCAGAAGGCGAAATTTGTTCACGTAACGACCCTGAATCACGACCTACTGTATTTGAACATCTACCGCCAATTGCCAATGATCGTTGGGTTATGGTTGGTCGTTTGGACATTAACTCAACAGGTCTATTGTTATTTACCAATGATGGTGAACTTGCAAACCGATTGATGCACCCTTCCAATGAAATTGAACGTGAATATGCTGTACGTGTGATGGGTGAAGTAACGCCTGAATTACGTAAAAACATGCTCAATGGTGTGGTTTTAGATGATGGTCCTGCGAAATTTGAATCATTTACTGAAATTGGTGGCGAAGGAATCAACCGTTGGTATCAAGTGGTGGTGAAAGAAGGTCGTAACCGTGAGGTACGTCGTATTTTTGAATCACAAGGTCTAAAAGTCAGCCGCTTATTACGTACACGTTATGGTACCGTGATTTTACCACGTGAGCTACGTACAGGTCGTTGGGTAGAATTAGATAAACAAGACATCGATAACTTAGCGAAAATTGTTGAGTTAAAACCGCGTCAAGGTACGGGTTTATTTGGTATGGCAAAACGCCGTAACGAACGTATGCAAGACAAACCAATGGCTGCACGCCGTGGTGGTTATCTACGTCAACAACGCCGTGATAGTGATGATGAGCAAGGTCATCATAATCATCACCGTCAGGACAATCGTCAAGATCGTGCTGGTTACGGTAACCGTGATCGCAATGATTTCCGCTCTGAACGTCCTGCACCTGCACGTTTTGAAGGTAATCGCGACCGTAATAGTAATAACTTTAACAGCCAAAACCGTGATGAAAATAAATTTTCACAACGTAAACCATTTGGCTTAAAAAAAGGTTTTAACAAACCCTAATTTAGTTATATAGAACCTTTATTTTATATCCCCATAAGTTAAACACAATTTATGGGGTTTTATTTTTCTTTAAAGCCAACTAATTTTGAGCATCTTGCCAAAGCTGATATAAATGAAAAGGCAGATTCACTTGTCTTTGAGTATAAGATAAGCCTTGTTGCTCATGCGGAGCATCTCTTAAAATTTCCGCAATCTTCGCTGTAGATAAACCAAAAGGTTCGGCATCAGTATTAGAATAGGCATAGACAACTTTTTCGATACCTGCCATCCGTAATGCAGCCAAACACATTGGACATGGTTGTCCGCTCGCATAAACCACGCAGTCTTTCAGCGATGTACTTTTTAGATTTTGTGCAGCCTGACGCAACGCATTAAGTTCTGCGTGTGAGGTTGGATCACCTGTAGTCAAAATTTGATTTACCCCTGTGCTGACGACAACATCATTTTTCACAATGACAGCACCAAATGGACGACCACCTTGCTCAATATTTGCTTTGGCAAGTTGTACAGCTTGGTTCAGGAAATCCATATCATTCATCTATATCAACCATTTTCATCATATTGAATACATTATTCTAATACAGGAATCTCAACCCACTGACAGTGAGGAAAATGTTTTGCCAGATAATTTTTTAAATAGTCAGCAGTATCTTTGGAAATCAGTTCATCTTGCGATTGATCATTTAAATTATAGGCCAAGGCATACAGCTCTAAACCACGACTTTTGAGTGCTTCTAGACTTAAAATGGTATGATTAATACTCCCCAAACGCCCTGAAGTGACCAAAATCACAGGCAGTTTTTTTGCAGCGACATAATCGATCGTCAGTAAATCTGTGGTGAGTGGTACCATCAAACCACCTGCACCTTCGAGCAAGACAATTTCATATTTTTCTGCAAGTTGTGCTGTGGCATTTTCAATTTTCTGAAAATCAATCTCACGACCATCTAGTTTGGTCGCTAAATGTGGCGATGCAGGATAAGTAAAAATTTCAGGCATAGTCAGCTTGCTTTCATCTTCAGGAAACCAGCCCATGCCCATAATCTGACGATGCTGTTCAATATCTTCCGAAATGTCTACATTGCCCGTTTGGATGAGTTTTTGCGTGATGGTTTTCTTGCCTTGTTCATTCCAAAGCCTCGCCAAATAGCCAGTAGTATAGGTTTTGCCAATGCCTGTATCGATTCCACTGATAAAGTAAACTGAACCTGTCATGGCATTCTCCGTGCAATACAATAAATCGGATGATAGGTTAATGGATATAGCATTTGACCTGATTCATCACTGAATAAAAATTGTTGATAATCCTGATAAAAGTTCTGCAAACTTTGCTTTGTCCAACGAAAATTGGAAGCCGTTGCAGTCACTCCTGTGGCTTTTAAATGCTGTAAAACTTGTTTGGGATGCTGAAAATTTAAAGCGGTGATCTGCTCAGAAAGATGTAATATTTCAAAACCATTGTTCTGTAATTTATCCTGAAGATGTTCAAGACTTAAATAATCCAAACCTTGCCCAGTTAAGGCTTTTATTTCCTGTAGATTTTTTTCACCAAAACTCGAAAATGCCAAATAAGCTTGCGGATTTAAACTTTGACAGGCTTTTAAGAAAATATCATCTAAATTCTGTACCCATTGCAAAGCTGAACTTGAGGTAATTAAGTCTAAATGCTGTGGAAACTCAAGCTGTTCAATATCACCTATGAGGTAATCGGTTTTAAAATTGGCTTGAAAATGTTGCTGAATTTCAGGGTACAGGTCATTTAAAATCAAATGATCAATCTGCATATTTTTAAGCAATAAATGACTTAAATTGCCTGAGCCACAACCGATTTCTAAAACATTTTCTACAGCATTTTTAAATAGTTCAGGACAATATTGTTGAGTTAAATCAAATAAATGCTGTGCAATCTGTTTTTGAACAATTGCATGTTCGACATAGCTTTGCCCTGCCTGTGCAAAACGCAAAGCCACTTGTGATTTATCTATTTTTGAATGATTCACGTTATTCATCACATGCTATTTACAATAAATCTATCAACTGACTAAGATCAGTCTGCTGAATTTGTGCGGTCAATGAAATACGCAAACGGGAACTGTTTTGTGGCACAGTCGGTGGGCGTACAGGCATAATATAAAAGCCTGCATTTTGTAAAGCTTTAGCTTTCCCCACAGTTTTTGTAGATTCACCAATAATCACAGGCACAATATGCGAGGTCGAAGGACAATCAAAACCTTTAGCTTGAACAGCTTGCTGTAAATATTGACTAAGCTGTTGTAAATGCTGACGCTCCGCATTTAAATGCAGGACTTTTTTAAATATAAAATCTGTCCATGCCATACAAATCGGTGGTTGTGCAGTACTAAAAATCAGCGGACGCATCGAATTGATCAGATAATCCCGAATGACTTGATGACAAATCAAATAACCGCCAATCGACGCCATTGCCTTGCCAAACGTGCCAACTAAAAAGTCAATCTCATCCACCACGCCATATTGTTCAGCACAGCCTAAACCGTGCTCGCCACGTACACCAATCGCATGCGCTTCATCGACATAGAGCATAACTTTAGAAAATTGCTTTTTAATCCGCACCAACTCAGCCAAATCGGTTTCATTACCATCCATGCTAAAAATGGATTCTGTGACAATGATGATCCGTTCAAATGCATCATCTGCATGATATTTCTGTAAAAGCTGAGTTAAATGTATCAAGTCATTATGACGATAACGCACATATTTCGCAGTCGATAAACGGATGCCATCAATCATACTGGCATGAATCAGTTTATCAGTAAGAATCAAAGTTTTACTGTCTGCAAGCGCAGGTAAAATCCCAATATTCATGTGATAACCACTGTTAAATAACAGCGCAGAGCGACCATGAAATGCCTGACTTAAACTCGCTTCGAGCTGTTCATATTCAGCGAAATTTCCTGTCAATAAACGTGAAGAAGATGAGCTCATCCAACGTGCTGTATTTGGGGTTTCATCAAAAAACTGTTCACGTAGATGAATGTTGGATCCTAAACCCAAATAGTCATTTGAAGCTAAATTCAACATCTTTTGATCATGAATGATGATATAACGATCTTGCTGAATATTGGATGTGAACTGTCGTAGATTGCCTTGTTGCTTTAAAACATCCAATTGCGTTGAAAAATGATCGAGCAGACTCATTGCGGTTGCTCCATATTTTGCACCACTTCGACCAATTGTTCTAATAAAGTTGTTAATTCAACTTCGGAAATAACATAAGGTGGCATCACATAAACCAGTTTTCCAAATGGGCGAATCCAAATGCCACGGCGCACAAACTCCTGTTGTAAGGTTTTCATATCCACATTAAAGCTGAGTTCTACTACACCAATTGCACCGAGTACACGCACATCTTTCACATAATCAAGCTGTGCAAGTGGCTGTAAATGTGTAATGAGCTGCTGTTGAATGCATTGAATATTAGCTTGCCAATCCTGTGAAATCAGCAGTTCGGTACTTTTGGCTGCAACCGCACAGGCAAGCGGATTTGCCATAAAAGTTGGACCATGCATAAACACGCCTGCCTCACCCTGACTGATGGTTTCAGCAATTTTTTGGGTTGTAAGTGTTGCCGACAAGGTCATATAACCGCCTGTCAGACCTTTGCCGATGCACATAATATCAGGCTCAATGCCCGCCCACTCCCATGCAAAGAGCTTGCCTGTACGTCCAAAACCTGTGGCAATTTCATCAAAAATCAGCAGGATATTGTATTTTTCACACAGTAACTTGGCTTGACGTAAATATTCAGGATGGTAAAAGCGCATTCCCCCTGCACCTTGCACAATCGGCTCAAGAATCAATCCTGCAATATTTTCATGCTGTTCTGCCAACGTTTTTTCGAGTTCGGCAATATCAGTTTGATCCCATTCATCATAAAAGCCAACTTGTGGCGCAGGAACAAAGATTCGATTGGGTAAACTTGAACCAAAAATCTGATGCATCCCTGTAACAGGATCACACACGGACATCGCATTCCATGTATCGCCATGATAGCCCGAACGTGGTGTGACAAAATTGTTTTTTGCAGAATGACCCAAAGCAGTCCAATACTGCACCGCCATTTTTAAAGCCACTTCGACTGCAACTGAGCCCGAGTCTGCATAGAAAATTTTATCCAGACTGGGTGGGGTGATTTTTAATAGTAATTTTCCAAGTTGAATCGCAGGATCATGGGTAAAACCACCGAACATAATATGCGACATATTTTGCAGTTGATCCATCACCGCCTCATTCAGTTCAGGATGGTTATAACCATGAATGGCACACCACCAAGACGACATACCATCAATCAACTGACGCCCATCGGCAAGTTCAATGATCGCACCTTGTGCCCTTTTGACTTTAAAGGTCGGCAATGGGTTCGTCATGGATGTATAAGGATGCCAAAGATGTTGTAGATCAAACTGTTGATCTGTTAATTCACTCAATGAATTAGCCAATGCATCGGTCATCCTAAACTCCATTCCATTCGGTACAGCAAAAATCTAATTTACAGATCTTAAACCTGTGCGGTTTAAATTGAAATTGCGATTTTCGCCAGTCATCCTGCAAATTATTCTATTTTTTGTAAATATTGGCAGATTTTGTCAGTTATATCTTCATAATGAAATACAGGACAGCCGTGAGAGCCATTAATCAGCTCTGCTTTTAAAAACTTCGCATCTAATTTTTGCAGATTTTCGCAGACTTTGTAACTAACTAAGTAATCTTGCTTTGCGAGTAAATGATATTGCTTTCCTGTATAATTTTTCAGGATACTGACAAGATTTAATTGTTCCAAAAGTTTTAAACCCGCTTCAAGCAATTCGATTTTTTGTGCTTGAAGCAAACTTTGCAACATGATGAAATCTGCTTTGGCAGTTTCTACACCCTGACAGACCATAAAACCAAATTTTTTTAAAGTCGCAATTGCATTGTGTTCAAAAGACTGCTTAAAGCTTTGAAATGTCGTTTGTGGCATTGCCGTGTGCCATTGTTCATTTTCTACAAAGCAAGGATTGGAGGCTAAAGTGATCAACACTTTTTGTTCTGAATATTGTTTTTCAATACCCTCGACCAACAAAGTTGCCAGTTGTCCACCCAAAGACCAGCCCATGATCACATCAAAATCTTTGGCTTTTTCGACATGCTGTTGCAAAACATACTGATCTAAAGCATTAAAAATATTAATTAATTCAACTGCATGACCTTTATTTTCTAAAGCCTGTTGAAGTGAATTGAGCAGTTTAGTACCACCGCCCCAGCCTGTAATGAGTAGAATTCGTTGGTTCAATTTAACAGCCAAAATAATATTGATACTTCATTAGACCATGCTTAAAATTCAAGGACAATCATCATCACAAAATCTAAATGACTATCGCTTTAATTATTCACAATCCAATCAATGAATTAGAAGAAAGATCAATCCCCATTTCAACTGAATCATTTTTTACTGATGCTTGGCAACCTCTTGCGAAAGTCTTGAATTTAGAATGGATTCCTCTATTTCAAACAGGTGTTTTTATTACGAATGAGGATCAAGATGAAATCTTGGACGAATTAATTTTATTAATCAATAATCTAAACCTTATTCAACTCACCCAAATGGAAACTGATTACTTTAAAACACGATTAGATCTATTAATAAAAGAAATATCTGAGATTTTTGCATTAAGAGATAGAATTACGATTTATATTGGATAATATTATTTTGACTACCTTTCCAAATCGACCAACAAAGTTGCTTTATAACCTCTTTCCCAATTTTGTTTAAAAGCTTTATGCATGGCATCAATGGCAAACTGACTTTCACGTCCAATGTGCTGTGCTTTGGCAATATCTTCGGCACGCATATAAGCAATCAAATAATTCTGACCTTCTAATTCCACATGAAACCACGACTCAGCCACCCCCCTTCTGCTTTTAAGGTTGCAATGGCTTCAGTTTTTCGGGCATTCACCTCTATTTGCCATGCTTCAACATTGTGCATGATATTGGCTTTTAATTTAATCAGTACTGCGCCTACATCTGTCATTTTCAATCTACTTATTGTTTTCACGATTTTAGAGCCGTCATCTTAAAATAAATACCGTCAAACCCCCATTTTTTTACTGAGATAAACATATAATTTTGCTAAGATCAAAATTCGGCTTCTTTTAGGACAGGCATAATGAAAACTGCTCAATATGTTGCAATCACCATACTCGCAAGCTTGTCCATTTTTACAATCCATAGCCAAACCTATGCACAAAGTTCTATCTTTTCATCAACTGAACAAAAACAATGGGTTGGGAAACCTGCGCCTGCATTTAAGCTACAAGATCAAAATGCTAAATGGCACGAACTTAAACAATATAAAGGCAAATGGGTCGTACTGTATTTTTACCCGAAAGATAACTCGCCTGGTTGTACCCAAGAAGCTAATGAATTCAAATCTCTATATCCGCAATTTATTAAAAATAATGCCGTGGTTTTAGGGGTAAGTTTAGATGATGTGCAATCACATCAAAAATTCTCTGAAAAATTAGGCTTAAACTTTCCAATTTTAGCCGATGAAAATCATCAACTTGCTAACCAACTAGGTATTGTGCGTAATCTTGGAATTGTTAAAATAGCGAAAAGAGAAACTTTTTTAATTGATCCGCAAGGTATTGTGACTTATCACTATAGTAGTGTAAATACCCAAACCCATGCAGGGCAAGTTTTAGCGGATATTCAAAAGTTTGCTCAGAAATAATTAGAATGGATAACTTATTAGCAATTTCAGAAAATTATAAGATCATAAACGCACATGAGACCGTCTATTTAATAACACCGAAAAATCCTCATTCTCCTTATGACATCATCATCGGTGATTTTTATGGCAATCCTGAAGTTGCAATCATTGATCACAATGAAAATTGGTGTATATCCGCAGGTTGTGGTTTTATCCTCTATTATTTGAATGAGCCTTTTAAATCATACAGCTACAATACATTCAACAATCAATATGATGAATATTATCGTGATCCACCGAATATGTGGTGGATTGAAAATTTACAACAGATTTCTGATTCTGAAATTTTAATTACCAAAGAATTTGGTGAGCAATATATTTTCAATATACAAACCAAACAGTTTACAGTTCAAAATGGTGAATAAAAAAGCCCTTATACATTCATATAAAGGCTTTTAATATTAATTCATTAAATACGTAGATTTAACTCACATTTGCGATTGAATATAGTTTGGTAAACCAATTAACTGAATTAGACGCATTTGTTTTTCTAGCCAATAAGTATGGTCTTCTTCGGTGTCGGACATTTGCTGACGAAGCATATCACGAGTGACATAATCGCCCTTTTCTTCACACAATTTTACGCCTTGCGCTAATTTTTCACGTACATGATACTCAAGTGCTAAATCAGCTTTTAAACAGGTTATAACATCCGTACCAACTTCAATCTCATCACGGTTCATGTTTGGTGTGCCTTCAAGGAACAAAACACGGCGGATTAACGCATCGGCATGTGCGCCTTCTTCTTGGCTTTCATGATCGATCCGTTCAAAGATTTTACTTAAACCCCAATCTTCATACATACGGGAATGAATTAAATATTGATCACGTGCAGCCAGTTCACCACCGATCAACATGTTTAGATAGTCTATAACTTCTGGATTGCCACGCATTTCAATTACTCCATACCTTTTTCCACATTATGGACAAGTTTCTCTTACAATGCAAAAGATAAAATGTGTAAGTTTATGATTTTTATAAAATTAAAATGAGAAACATACGCATTTACAGTCACATTCATAATTTTTTCAGATAAAAAATAAGCCTTTGCAACATTTTCATAAATAAAAAAATGATAAATTTGAGCCAATAATTCAATTTTAAAATTTGTAACGATTCGCAATAGCACTGATTTGCATAGTGACCAGTGAGAATATTCATCTTTCGTTGATTAAGATGTTATAAACAGGTTTAGCATGGTTTTATTTTATGCTGTGCATTTAATAAAAAATAAAACCCATTTCTCAATATGAAAAATGGGCTGTCTTGCAATTTATGCTAGACCAGATATGACGTAGTAAAGTTTAAATTTTTCATTTAAAAGTCAAAAGTTATTCCTGCTTTATAGGTACGAGCACCACCCACTAAAGCATAATTTTCATTAAACATGCCTTCCCAGTATTTCTGATCTGAGACATTGTCAACATTTACGAGGAAAGTCGTATCTACACCGCCCAATTTTGTCTTATAACGTGCACCTACATCCACAATGGTAAAATCAGGAAGTTCTAAGGTATTGGCATTATTCATATATTGCTTACCTACATAATTGACACGTGTGTTGACATTTAAACCATCAATAAACGGAATGGCATAGTCTAAACCAAGTGATGCAGTCCATTCAGGCACACCAAAGACGCTCTTGCCTTGGTTCGTTACCCCTTTGCTAATACCTGCTTTGGTTAATTCAGCATCGTTATAGGCGACATTAGCCAATAGATTTAAACCGTGGACAACTTCACCTGAAATCGCCCACTCGACACCACGTGAACGCGTTTCAGCATCATCCGTTGTGATCTGATTAATGTCCTTATTGGTTGCACTTGAATACGGCATCACCATGGTACTTGGCTTTTCAATTTGATACAGAGCTAAAGTATTCAACCACTTACCTGATTGATATTTTGCACCCACTTCATATTGCTTCGTTTGAAATGGTGCAAATGTCACACCTGCATTAGCATCATTGCTTAATGTACTATCAACAGTTGACCCTTCTGATAATCCTTCCACATAACTTGCGTATAGAGATAGATTTTTACCAAAAGGTTTCACCACAATGCCTAGGCTAGGTGAAAGTTTGTCCTCACTATAGGCGGTATGTTTCTGTAAGTTTTTCGTGTCAATCTCTTGATAACGTGCACCTAAAATCAGTTGTAAACGGTCATCTAACATTGAGAGCTGATCAGTTAAAGTATAACTCACATAGTGATTATCCCCCATTGGAACAATTTCAGGTCTTAGCAAAGGCATATGACCTTCATTCGATGGCTGATAAATATTGGTGTTAAAGGGTACAGCCGTTGCACCTTGTCCTTTATGCTGATCAAATTTACGATTTAAATAATCTGCTCTTAAACCTAAAGTATGTTTGATTGAACCTGTTTCGAATTTTGCCTCAAAGCCTGCATTGGCTGAAGTATTTTGCTCTTGTGAGCCAACACGATAATATTGTGAAGTTGCATCACCTTGCGCATTTTGCAAAATCATACGTGTACCAAACAAATGCCCTGCATATTGTTTTTCAATATAGCCCACGCCCGCAAAAGCTTTTAGATCTGGAGTAAATTTATACTCCCCAGATAACCCCACAAAATTACTTTCTGTATACCCTTTTAAGTGTGGAAAGTAATTAGAGTCTCCTGCGGGTGCTTTAACAACATGGTCAAGTTTTTGCATGGAGATCATGGCAGGTGAGCCCCCTTTTCGGTCATCCCGCACAGCATAGGAGTCAAAGTTAATTTTGACTTTGTCTGTGGTATAGTCCGCAGCAATTGCACCTGAAATGTGACGATCATCCATTCCATCAATCGTATGTTCACCCTGACCATAAGTACCATTTACCCGTATACCAAACTCTTGGTTTGCACCCAAACGGCGTGAAATATCAAAACCTGATGTGTAAAACCCTTCATCTTCAAAAGCGCCCGACACTTGCGTAACTTCTTTGTCAGCACGTTTAGAGTTCGCAATCACTACGCCGCCAACACTACCTGTCGGTGCGACTCCTGAAACCAAGGCATTTGGGCCTTTCAACACCGTTACACTGTCTAAGAACTCAGTGGGCACACGACCATAAGGTGCCATTCCAAACAGACCGTTAAAGGACATATCTTCATGGTTTAAATCAAAACCACGAATTTTAAAGTTTTCGTTTAAATGCCCTTGGTTACTGGTAATACGGATACCTGGATCATTTTTTAGAACATCCCCAATGGTTGATGCTTGTTGTTCTTCAATCAGTTGTTTGCTGTATGAAGTAAGGCTAAATGGCGTATCAATAATTTTTTTATTTCCTAATGGACCTAAATGGGTCTGTTGTTTGAGTTGGCCATTGGCAAAAGTCTCATTATTTTTTTGTTTTTGTGCTTGTAACACCACCTCAGGTAATGTGGTCACTTCATCTTCTGCTGATACACTTGCGCTAAAAGTGCTGGTAAGCATGGCAAGTCCAATCGAACTGACTAATATTTTTTTTGAAAACATAGAAATAAACACACTATTGATAATGAGAATTATTATTATATTCATAATCAGTTTGTTTAATAATTGTAAAAATTAATCCTAATTTAAGTTTTCATTCAAATAAACAATAATAAATACCATTCTCATTTATATTGTAAGAGTGATTGAAAATTCAACCGAATGATTAAATTTCAATGACGTCTATCGTGCCCTACAGATTTAATATTCAACCTATGAACATTAAAAAGCGAAAGACTGCATAAAATGATTTATTTTTATTTGCGCATATAAAAGGAGAGCCTAAACTCTCCATCATATCACTCAAAACTTATTGATATTGTTGAATAAATGCTAAAAATTCTTGCTCAGTCATTACGGGTACACCCGCTTTTTGTGCTTTTTCTAACTTAGAACCTGCTTTTTCACCCGCAACCACACATTTAGTTTTACTCGAAACACTCCCACTGACGCGTGCCCCTAAAGCTTGTAGCATTTGCGTTGCATCATCACGTCCCATGGTTGCCAATGTTCCCGTAATCACCCAACTTTCACCATTTAAAGGCTGACGGGTCGGTGCTGTTGGTGCATCCCAATGGATGCCTGCTGCCAATAAACGATCAATCACCTCAAGATTATGTGGTGCTTGGAAGAAATCCGCGATCCATTCTGCAGTAATGTCACCTACATCAGGGGTTTTTTTCAATGCATCTACATCCGCTTGACGTAAAGCTTCAAACGTTTGGAATGTCTGTGCCAACATTCTTGACGTATTTTCCCCAACACCACGAATCCCTAAAGCATAAATAAATGCAAATAATGTGGTTTTCTTACTATTTTCAATCGCATCAAATAAATTTTGAACAGATTTCTCACCCATTTTTTCAATGCTAAGCAACTTTTCACGGTGTTCATGTAAATGGTAAATATCTGCAACATCATTCAATAGGTTCAGATGCAATAAAGACTCCACCCAACGCTCGCCCAAACCTTCAATATCCATAGCTTTACGTGAAACAAAGTGGCGAATCGCTTCAATACGCTGTGCTGCACAATACAAACCACCTGAACAACGTGCCAAAGCCTCGCCTTCAGGCATGACCACAGGTGAAGCACAGACAGGACAATTTTCAGGTAAATGTACTTCAACCACGTCATTTGGACGGAATTCTAACCAAACTTTTTCGACCTTTGGAATCACATCACCACTACGATAAACGCTGACCGTATCGCCAACCCGCACATCTAAACGATGAATTTCGCCAATATTATGTAAAGTCACATTAGATACGGTTACACCACCCACTGCCACAGGATTTAAACGTGCTACAGGAGTGAGCGTGCCCGTACGCCCAACTTGCCAATCAATTTGATCAACGGTCGTCAGCGCTGCCACCGCAGGGAATTTATAAGCCGTTGCCCAACGGGGTTCACGACTTAAAAAACCCAGTTGTTGTTGCTGTTTTAGTGAATCAACTTTGACCACCATACCATCGATTTCGACAGATAGATTTGGACGTTGTTGATTGATTTGTTCGTATTTTTCTTGAACTTCTTGAATGCTGCTACAAACAAAATGCTGTTCACCAATAGCAAAACCAAAATTGGTCAACCATTCCAAACTTTCTGACATTTTTTCTAAGCCATGATGCGGTTCACATTGTGCAATGCCATACGCATAAAATGCCAAAGGACGTGCGGCTGCAATATTTGGGTCAAGTTGGCGTAAACTTCCTGCTGCCGCATTACGTGGATTAGCAAAAGTTTTTTCACCTTTGGCTTCATTTTCCGCATTGAGTTTTTCAAAACCTGCTTTCGGCATCAACACTTCACCACGCACTTCGAGTAAGCGCGGTATTGCAACTTTGTCTGATGAAAGCACTTTCGGTAAGTTGCGAATGGTTTTCACATTTTGGGTAATGACCTCACCTGTTTCACCATCCCCACGAGTGACACCACGAACCAAGACGCCATCTTCATACCACAGTGAAATCGCCAAACCGTCAAATTTCAGTTCGACATCATATTCAATTTTTTGATTCGGTAAGCGCTCTTCCACACGTTTTGCAAAAGAAAATAATTCTTCTTTATCAAAGACATTGCCCAAAGATAGCATCGGTACTGTATGGGTAATGCTTTCAAATTTAGACAATGCCTTGCCGCCTACTTTATGGGTCGGGGTATCTGCTTGAACAAGGTCAGGATACTGCTCTTCCAACGCTTTTAATTGGTGAAAGAGTTGATCATATTCACTATCAGCAATGCTCGGTTGATCCATCACATAATAGGCATGATTATGTGTTGCCAAAATTTGAATCAATTGACGCATTTGAGAAATGACGGCAGTGTTATCCATATTGTTTTCACCCTATAAATAGGCGAAAAGTCCGCCCTAATGAAGTTTGATGGCAATTATAAAGGAATTTTGTGGCAGGATATAAGTCAATGCTTTGTGCTTTACGACAAAAATTGTCGTACTTATCTTTCAATAGATGGTATGCGCTATTTGAGTTTTTTATATTTTCCCATCAAAACATTTAAATCGGCATGCATAAAAATAACCCCGTGATCTTGATCACGGGGTTATGCTTCAATTGAGTCTTTTCTTTAAGCTTCTTGTTCAGAGCGATAATCAATCGCTTTATGACGCCAATGCTCTTTTAATTGTGGCGTAAACTCCAAATTATTTTCATCATAGACCGTACCATCCACTTCACGTGCAATCAAACCTGCAATACTTGCCATGGTGTCAAAGCCTTTTTGTACGTTGCTATGTGGTAAAGCGAGGAAAAATGCTAAACCTTTCACTTGCTCAGTTGACAGCGTTTCTAAATCAAAACCAACAGGACCTTCATCCGTCAAACGTAATACAGAGAACATGAGTGGGCTTGGCTCATCGATATTTTCATAACGATGGAAACAAGACAATTCACCATAACGTAAACCATATTTCAGCAACACTTTTAAGGTTTTATCGCCTGACAATGCTTTACGTGGATTTGGATAAACATTCAGTGCAATAATACTTTGCGCATTGGCTAGCGTACTTTCATCATCAAAACGTTGTTGTTCATGCAAATGCACATCCAAAATACTGCTTTCTTCATCAAATTCTTTGATTTCAGCCGTTTCAATATTGGGATTTAAGCTAAATTCATCTACAGGTTTTTCTTCTTTTGCACCAGCAATGGCATCTTTTTGCTCAGGCTCTACATGTGTTGCGGTTTCAGCTGCTGACTGTTCAAGTTCATCAACTTTTGCAACATTTGCTGTTTCAACCACTTTTTCAGCGATCGCGTCTTTATTTTCTACCGACTCAGGCGCAACTTCAGTGCTAACAGCATTTGTTTTGTGTTCAACATTTGCTTCTTCTGTGACCTGTGTCTTCTCTAAAGGATTTAAATCAGGCTCTACACGTACTACTTCTTTGGAACTATCGGCTTGGAGTTGATCACGAACATGACGTGGAATAACAGGCTGATTACTTTCTGAGTTAATGTGTAACTCAGATTCTAAAGAAGGTGCTGCATCATCTGATTTGCGTAAAACCATTCTTAAACCAATAAGAATAATAATGACTGCAACAACAATCCCAACGATTGTGGTGATTTCCATACTATGACTCCGCGGCTAAACCGTATTCTTTTGCCTCTTCCAAATTTACAGTGACGAGTTTTGATGTTCCCGGTTCGGGCATCGTCACACCCAGCAAATCGGTTGCCATCGTCATTGCAACTTTATTATGCGTAATGTAAATGAATTGGACTTGTTCAGAAAGCTCTTTTACCAAATTACAAAATCTTCCTACATTCGCATCATCTAATGGCGCGTCAACCTCATCTAATACACAGAAAGGTGCAGGATTTAATCTAAAAATAGAAAAGACCAAGGCTAATGCAGTGAGTGCTTTTTCCCCCCCTGACAACAGCGCCAATGAACTATTACGTTTTCCTGGTGGACGAGCCATCAATTTAACACCCGATTGCCAGTCATCTTCAAGACTTAAACTCGCCTCGCCACCATTAAATACTTTCGGGAAGAGCTCTTTGAGTTCAGCATTTACTCGATCAAAAGTCGTCATGAAGAGTTTTTTGGTTTCTTGATCAATACTTTTCATGGCATTTTTCAGTTGCTCAACCGTATTTTCCAAGTCTTGCATCTGATGGGTCAGTTCTTCATGGCGTTTTGACACTTCTAAATATTCTTCTGAAGCAGCCAAGTTCACTGCACCTAATTTTTCAAACCGACGTTGCGCTTGTTCTAAGTTCTGTTGATGGCTGAGCAAATCAATAGTTAAACCTTGTTTAACTTTGGCATTTAAATCATTGAGCTGATCTGAATAATGTTGCAAATCAGATTTTGCCACTTGCCAAGCCAAACGCTTTTCTTCTAACTGGGTACGTAACTTTTCATCATTTTGCTGATGTAAATGACGCATTTCCGTCAAAGTTTGCTGCTTAGACTGTACACTATTTAGCTCAACTTGCCAGTCTGCCCACGTTTTCTGTAATTTTTCAGTCAATTGTGATTGTTCAGCATATTGGCTTTGTAGACTTGGTAATTCAAGTTGGATCGGCTCGACAAATTTCTTTGCCTGATCCATTTGCACAATAATTTGTTGGTATTGTACTTTTGAAAATGTTAAATCTTTTTCAAGCAATTCAATTTGTTGCTTATTCTGTTCTGCTAAACGGCGTGTGCCTTCAAAATCTTGCTGTTTGAGTTGCAACTGTTGCTGTTGTTGCTCAACCTGTTCATTTAACTCATCGAGTTTATATTGCAACGTTTTATATTCAGGAAGATTTTGTTCAAGCTTGAGTAAGAGCGAATGTATATCGATTTCAAGGTCATCTTTCTGCATTGCATCTTCTTCAAGTTGCTCATCCAATTGTTGTAATTGACTGTTTAACTGAACTTTTTGCAGTGCAAATGCTTGTGACGTACTTTGCTGTTTGGCAATTTGTACATCAAACTGTTGTACTAACTTTTGCTGATTTTTGAGTGTGTCTTGATCAGCTTGAAGCTGTTTTTGAATATTGCTCATTTGCTGAGTTAAGGTTGGCAAGACACTTTCAGCTTCTAGCAACTTAGGCTGTAAATCTGTCAATAGATTTTCAATTTCTTCGAATCGGATACGATGACTTAATGCACCTTGCGCAGCTTGGCTCGATTCATCATAAAATAAGCCAATCACCCAATCTTGCCCAATATGATAACCATCCAAGCTCAGTAGACTTTGCCCCGTTGTGAGTTGTGCTTGAAGGCTCAAAGCCTGTGCAAGATTTTCGACCATCGCGACTTGATGCCACAAAGAATATTGTGGTGATTCAATCCAATCGGCTAAACAAGGCAAGCCATTGAGTTGAATTTTATCACGTGAATTTGATGCTTTCAGCTGACGGGCTATGCTTTCGCTAAATGTTGAATTTGAATCAATAACCTGCGCAGAAAGCCATTTCGCTAAAAACTTCTCGACCAATGCTGCATGCGCTTTGCCATGTTCATTTAACCTTAATACTTGCATCAATTGCACTGTATGTGCATCGGTTTTGATTGCACTTTTTGCCATCAATTGATTTAAGTTTTTCTGTTCTGACTGCAATACTTGCACTTCAGACTTTAAGCTCGAAATCTGCGTTTTTTGCTGATTGATCTGTTCTTGCAGCTGCTCTAACTGAACCTTCGATTGTGTAATGTTATTTTCCAACAACACAATCTGTTTTTGAGCCGTTGCTTGATCTTGCTCAAGTTGTTGTACATCTTCAGTCTGAAATTGACTTTGTATTTGAATCGCTTGGCTTTTTAAGGTGTCTTTTTGCTGTTCAATTCGAGCGACATTCTTCGCAAGTTGTTCAATCTGTGCCTGCATCTGCGCTTTTTGCTGTTGCTGCTTTTCAACTTGGTTTTTGATCTGCTCAAATTGTTTTTGTGCTTCACCTTGCTGTGCTTTTAAACTTTCACGACTTTGCTGACTCAGCAACATTTCAGACTCTAATGCTTGTAGAGTTTGACCTTGTTCATCGACTTGAGTCAACAAGCCATCAAGTTGTAGTTCAAGCAATTGAATACGTTCTTTGGTTTGGACTTTTTGTTGTTCTAATTGTCTGAGCATGTCCGAATTTTGTTGGAATAAACCTTGCTTTTGCTCTAAGGTCATCTTTAATTCAGACAATTTTTTCTCTGCCTGTTGCCACTCAAGTTGCAATGGCGAGGACTGTTGAATCAAACGCTGGAATAATTCACTCGTCGCAGCAAGGTCATGCTCCAACGTAGTCATATCTGAGCGAACCAATTTAAAATGTTCGCCCAATTCATTCATTTCAACAGAATATTGTTCTTGTAAGCGTGAGCTTTGCTCGCACTGGAACGACAAAATTTCAACTTTTAAAGTACGAATTTGTGTTTCTAAAGTTTTATATTGAACAGCAGACTCAGACTGGCGTTTCAGTGTTTTTAACTGCGCTTGTAATTCACTGGAAATGTCTTCTAAACGTTCTAAGTTTTGTGTGGTGTGTTCTAAATGTTGCAGTGTTTCTTTACGGCGCGCTTGGTAACGAGAAACCCCTGCGGCTTCTTCAATAAAAACACGCATTTCTTCAGGTTTAGCATCGACCAAGCGGTTAATCATACCCTGTTCAATGATTGCATATGAACGTGGGCCTAAACCTGTCCCTAAAAAAATATCGGTAATGTCACGGCGACGGCACTTGGTGCCATTGAGAAAATATTCTGATTTTCCATCTCGGTTCACTTGGCGACGAACTGCTAATTCGGAATAGGCATTATATGCACCACCAAGTTTGCCATAGGTATTTTCAAAACGCAGCTCTACACTTGCCATACCTACAGGTTTACGTTTGCTCGTCCCTGTAAAAATAACATCCTGCATACTGCCGCCGCGTAATTGACGTGCACTTGACTCCCCCATCACCCAACGAATGGCATCAATCACATTGGATTTACCACAACCATTGGGTCCGACTACAGCAGTACGGTTTGCTTTGAATTGTAATGTTGCACTATCGGCAAAAGATTTAAAGCCTGAAAGTTTTAAGCTGCTTAAACGCATAATGTCCTAGTTACTTAGCAACGCCTCTTAGCGACGCGATCGCCTCGCCCATGCGAGTTCAATTTGTTTCATACGTGCCAGCGATTCCAACACGAGATTACGCAAGTGTCGACAAAAATCTTCCATAAATAAAGTAGCTTGTTGTGATTTTCGGATTAAAATTGCATCAATCACGAGTTTTATGAGTTCTAAAGCCTCTTGTAGCTCGCGTCTTGAAGTATTTAAGGTTAAAAAATAACTTCGACGTAAAGATGGAAGTAATTCTTTATAAAACTTCATCAAATAAGGATTTCCAACCATATCTTGCTGTTCTGAAAGAAATTGGAATATGCCATCGTAGAATTTTTCAGTATTGCCTTGTTTCACCTGCTCAATCAGGTGAGTCAGCATTTTTTGCATTGCTTCGGCTTCATGGTTACGCCATGTTTCACTCATACGAGAAACGATTTGCCCAAGCAATAAGGCACTGGTGTCAAATAATGCACGAACTTGTTGCGCTGACATTTCAGACACAATCGCGCCACGACGTGGATAGATTTCGATGAGATGTGTTCTTTCAAGCAACAAAAGTGCTTCACGTACAGAACCTCGACTGACATCGAGTTCTTTGGCGATCCGTAGCTCCTGTATACGCTCACCTTCAACCAATTCACCACTGATAATTTGCTCACTGATGTGCTTGGCAATTTGCTCTGAAAGGCTATCCACTTCTTCCAATTGCATATAAATCCTATCTTTAATTTTTTATTTTTCGACAAGGTTCTAACAATTTCAATTGTCTATATTTTAGTTTTACCTTATTCAACCTGTTTTAAACATGACATTGTCAGACAATATTCATGCATTTTAGGTCAACTTTGTTTTGGGAAAAAGCGCCTTTGGTCGGAAATGAATTTAAACCAGCATGGTCATTTACCGATATTGCACAATAACATTTGATGACAACTGTGACTCACCTCAAGTAATTCAAACCCATTGAATTAAGGAATCTCTCGTTTCAAGATTGATCAAATACATTAAATATAAATCATGTAAAAATGATGATCTTTCTTCACCCTCTAAAAGCGATAAAAGTAATTTAAAATCTACTGCATTCAACTTTTCTAAAATTTCATTCTGCAATCGCATAAATCACAAATTCAATAATAATTTGTTCGACCTTTGAAAACTTTGTTCATAATCGTAGATGAGATGTCCTATAACTGTTTCGAATTCAGCATCACTTTGATGTCCATGATCAATCATTTCTTCATAAAACTCATGTAAAACACCAAGTTTCAGCTTAAATAAATAATAGCCATCAGTGCTTCTCACCTACTTTCAGTCATGAATAACTATTAAAAAAATGGCATTACACCTTTAAAGATAAAGTAACAACCAATCACCGTGAGCAATCCCGCAAAACACTTTTTCAACATTGCTGGTGAAAGCGCATGTGCAACTTTCGCACCAAATTTTGCCGTAATAAAACTCATGATACTAATGCCAATAAAAGCATAAATATGCACAAAACCAATGGTATTCGGCACATTGATTTGCGCTTTAGCTCCAAAGAACATAAAACCGAGTGCACCAGCAATTGCAATGGGTAAACCACATGCTGCTGAAGTCCCGACAGCTTTTTGCATGACCACACCATTTTTATTGAGATACGGTACAGTCAAACTTCCCCCACCAATACCAAAAATTGCAGAAGCAACACCAATACCACCGCCTGCCAAAAGCTGCATGGTGCTTGAAGGTAATTGCTTGGTTTCATCTACTTTGACATTTGCCCCTTTAAACATTTTATAAGCCACCCAAATGGCAAATAGCCCAATAATCAGTTGTAAATTTGCACCCGATAGTAAGCCTGCAACGCCTGCCCCTAAAAATGAGCCTAAAACTAAGCCAGGTGCAAGATTTTTCACAACATTCCAAAGTACCGCACCATTTTTATGATGCGCCATCAATGAACTGATCGAAGTCACCATAATCGTTGCCAATGATGTCCCCAAAGCAAGGTGCATAATCACCGCAGGGTCATAGCCCATTTGGGTAAAAACAATATAAAGAATAGGAACAATAATTAAACCACCGCCCACACCAAATAGCCCTGCAGCAAAACCAGCGATTGCGCCAATCCCTAAATATATGATTAACTCCATAAATATTTTTCCATTCTCTTCTATTCAACATGGACTTAGAAACACGTCATCTACGCGAACTGCTGAGCAACGCACAGCAACTCCCTGAAATTTTGCTGTTAAAACATAGTACTACATCAACCAATGATGATGTACGCGACATCGCATTAAAAGGAATTAAAACGGTATTGGTGTGTAGTGAAATACAGACTCAAGGTCGAGGACAGCATCAACGCGAGTGGGTTTCTCCGATTGGGAATATTTATTTAAGCACATTGCTACAAACGCAAACAACAATAGATGGTCGTTTAGCTTTAGAAATTGCGTTAAATATCTTACAAATGCCAAGTCTTAAAAATTTGCCGCATTTGCAAATCAAATGGCCAAATGATTTATATAGCTCACAAGGGAAATGGGGCGGGATCTTAGTTGAACCCATTTCACCCAATGAAGCCATTGTCGGTGTAGGGATTAACTTACTGCCTTTACCACAAGCGCAACTTGACCAACAAGCCACATCTATTGTGCAGTTGGGCGTAGAATTTCCAAATCGTATTCAAATGATCAGTGAACTTTATCTTGCTATTCATCAAGCAGGACAATGGTTTGACCATGGCTGCTACAACCTTGCTGCTCGCTTCAATCACTATGCTGCATTTATGGATAAGAATGTATATTTTGAACAAATTAAAGGCAATATCGAAGGTACTTTTAAAGGTATCAGTGATGATGGATCTGTTCATTTACAAACAGCACAAGGTTTAATCAATGTCTACCAAGGACGTTTACGTCTCGCAAATCAAGGTGAACTATGAATACTCACGATAAAAAACTTTGGTTAGACATTGGCAATACACGTTTAAAGTATTGGGTCACAGAAGCAGATCAAATCGTTGAACATGCTGCTGAGTTACATCTACAATCTCCTGCTGACTTACTTTTAGGTCTCATTCAACACTTTAAAAATTTAGCCATTACTCGGGTTGGAATCTCTTCTGTTCAAGATAAAAAAAATAATCAACGCATTGAAAAAATTTTAAAGCTTCTTGAGGTCCCTATCCATTTTGCCAAAGTTCATTATGACTATGCTGGGCTCAAATGTGGTTATGATGACCCCAAACAACTTGGAATAGACCGTTGGCTCCAAGTACTCGCTGTGGCAAATCAAGATGAAGATTTATGTGTGATTAGTTGTGGTACTGCTTTAACCATTGACCTCACACAAGGTAAACAACACTTAGGCGGCTATATTGTTCCAAATTTATATTTACAACGTGACTCACTGATTCAAAATACCAAAGGTATTAAAATTCCAGATGCTGCGTTTAATGAACTCTCTCCTGGACGCAATACCATTGATGCTGTACATCACGGGATTTTCTTAGGTCTACTCAGTACTATTCAGCACGTGCTACAACAATCCCCACGCAAATTGATTTTAACAGGTGGTGATGCCCCCTTATTTGCTCAATTTTTAGCAAAATATTCACCTCATGTTGAAGCTGATTTACTGCTCAAAGGTTTACAAATTTATATTGAGTATCAAGCAAAATAAAGCAATAGAATGTCTAGAAAATAAAAATTTAATGCTCAAGCCAATGCAAAAAACAAGGATATTTACATGTCTCAGCTAAAACCATTTTTCAGTGTGAGCTTGGTCAGTATCATACTGATCGGATGTGCCAACTCAGCCCATATGGCACAACAAAAACCACTTGAAATCAATACTCTTAAAATGGAACAGCCGCTCGAACACAAACAAAAAGATCAACCGATTATTGCCTATTTTTCACCCAAAGCTGCCGAAGCATCAGATTTTGAAAATACCACTCACTTAGATACAGTGGGTGCGGGCTACTCTACCACTCCTGTAGAAAATGGTTACTATCGTAAACTGTTAGATCGTGATCAATATGGACGTTACTTGGTGCAAGACTTTTTCCAAAACAGCCATAAAAAACAAACCGATCCTTATTGGATCAAAGAAGTCTCAGCATTAAAAAGTTTTGATGGTATATCTTCTGATGGACTCATGGTGGCTTATTATGAAAATGGCAATATACATATCAAACATCATTATAAAGACTTTAAAAAAGTCGGAAAAAATGAGTATTACTATGAAAATGGGCAACTTGCTTTTGCAGAAGAGATTGTCAGTGATGAATTGATTTTACAAAAAATCTGGTATGACAATGGCAAACTCGCTGCCGATCTAAAAATAAATCCAGCGGATAACAACTGTATTTTTGACAGCAAGGTTTGGGATGAAAAGGGACACTTGGTAACAGACAGTGAAAAAATTGACACGATTTTGGCAAAATTAAATTCGTATTTTTAATGTGTACCCAACCATCCCTCACAATACTGCTTCATATTTACAAATTTATATTGAAAATCAATGATGATGCTGCAAAATAACAGTGCAGCGAATACTCAGCTTTATGTTTAATCTGTTAAAGCATATTTATAACAAGTGTAAAATAAGTGAACTTTATGATGCCAAATTTCAAACAACTTTTTTTGATCAGCCTACTTGGACTTTCAATTACAGGGTGTAGTCAATTACAGACCAATAACTCCACTGCTATTTCTAATGAAATTAAACAACAACTGCAAACAGAAGAACCTATTGTGGCATATTTTGATAAAGATGCCAGTTTAGGTGAAGAATATGACTCAGGTTATTCAGCAACGCCATTAAAAGATGGTTACTACCGTAAGCTTTTGGGACGCGACAAAGATGGACGTTTCTTAGTACAAGATTTTTATCAAAATAGTCATAAAAAACAAACAGCTCCTTTTTGGATCAAAGAACCTTTAGCTTTACGTAGCTTTGATATTATTTTCACGGATGGCCCAATTACCACTTATTTTGAAAATGGGCAAATTGCATCCACAGCAAACTATAATGAAGGTATGGAAGTTGGTCTTTCCAAAACCTTTTATCACAATGGGCAACAAGCTTATGAATATGAAATCGCAGACCCTGACCTTCATTCATACAAAATTAAATTTTGGTATGAAAATGGCAAACCTGCTGTTGAAGGTTTTGCTGCCTATGAAGACGATAAACCCACTTATAATGCAAAAGCATGGGATGAACAAGGACAGCTTGTGACAGACAATACCGAGATCAACAATATTGTTGAAAGTATTTATGAAAAAACCAATGAATAACTATTTTAATCACTAAAATACAAAATTTCGGGCGGTAAATATTCGACTGCCTGATTTTTATCTTGATATTTTCAATATTAGATTGAATTTTACTTGTTTATATTCTGTGGTATCGCAATCAATGGGCTTAATTTGTCCCATAACTGAGGAAATTCAGTAAAGCCATTGTACTGCATAAAATGCCCAGCAGATGGTACTTCAACCAATTGCGCATGGATCGCTTGCCCTAAACGAATACTCAACTGTGCAGCAACATAAGGATCATTATTCGATAAAAATACAAAGCGTTTCTGAATTGCAGTATGAATGACAAATTCATCTATTTTGGCTTGTTGAATAAATTCATTTAATTCAGGCAATGCAGGTAATAATGCTTTAAAAGGTGCTATTAAAAAAATTGCCTTAATTTTCTTCGTTTTGAGTGCTTCTGATAAAAAATCTAAACTACTCAAACAACCTAAACTATGCGCAATCACAATACTATTTTCATCCAAAGGGGAAATTTGCATGTGTAAGCATTCTTTCCACACGGCGTAATTCGGTGCATCTGCATCTTCTAAATGAACAATCTCACACGTAGCCCCAACAGATTGGATTTTCTGTGCAAGCCAAGGAAACCAATGATTTTCTGGTGCTGCACGATAGCCGTGGACAACAAAAACAGTATTCATATTAGATAGTTCTTCTTATCAATTGTTTTAGCAAATATAGCATAATTTAAGTTTAAATTTTTTAAAATATTATCCACAAAAAAGAGCGCTTAAAGCGCTCTTTTCAGATTATCGGTTTGGATTATTTTTTAGGTTCATTATTACCAAATAATGGCCCCATACCACCACCGCCACCAAATTGTTTTTGTAAGCCACTTAATGAACGCATCATTTTTGCCATCCCTGATGGATTGGCAAATTTTTTCATCATTTTGGCCATTTGTGCATGTTGTTTGATCAGTTTATTCACTTCAACAACATCCATACCACAACCCGCTGCAATACGTTTTTTACGGCTTGGATTCATCAAATCTGGATTACGACGCTCTTTGATGGTCATCGACTGGATAATCGCTTCCATCTTTTTCACTTGCTTTTCAGGGTTCGCTTGCGCGATTGCATCTTGAATTCCTGAATTGCTCATGCCAGGCAACTTATCCAAGAAGCCCATCATACCGCCCATCTTATTCATTTGTTCAAATTGCATCAGCATATCTTCAAAGTTGAAGCTGCCGCCTTTTTGCAATTTTTTCGCCATTTTTTCGGCTTTTTCTTTGTCGATTTTACGTTCAACTTCTTCGACTAAAGAAAGTACGTCACCCATACCTAAGATACGTTGTGCAACACGCTCAGGATGGAATGGCTCTAAGGCATCAAGTTTTTCACCCATACCTAAAAATTTGATTGGCTTACCTGTGATTGCACGGACTGAAAGTGCCGCACCACCACGCGCATCACCATCGGTCTTGGTCAGGATCACGCCTGTCAAAGGTAATGCATCGTTGAATGCCTTGGCTGTATTGGCTGCATCCTGCCCCGTCATCGCATCAACGACAAACAAGGTTTCAGTTGGATTGATCGATGCATGTAATGCTTTGATTTCATCCATCATGTCATCATCGACATGTAAACGCCCCGCAGTATCGACAATCAAGACATCATTGAAATTGATCTTCGCTTGTCCAATCGCACGTTGTGCAATTTTGATTGGATCTTCGGATGCTTCAGACTCAATAAAGTCCACACCGACTTCAGCTGCAACAGTTTGCAACTGTTTAATTGCCGCAGGACGATAAACGTCAGCAGAGACCATTGCCACTTTTTTCTTTTGACGTTCTTTTAAGAAACGTGCAAGTTTTGCAGCAGTTGTAGTTTTACCCGCACCTTGCAAACCTGCAAGTAAAATCACCACAGGTGGTTTTGCAGCCAAATCTAAGGTTTCGTTGGCCTCACCCATCATTTTGGTGAGTTCGTCATAGACAATTTTAACGAAAGCTTGACCTGGTGAAAGCTGTGTCATCACTTCCTGACCCAATGCCTCTTCCTTAACTTTCGCGATAAACTCACGAGTTACAGGCAGAGCAACATCGGCCTCGAGCAGTGCCATACGCACTTCACGTAAAGTGTCTTTAATATTGTCTTCGGTCAGTTGTCCTGAGCCAGTAACATTTCTGAGACTCTGCGTGAGTCGTTCTGTTAAGGTATCAAACATTGCGAAATCCGCTTAAAATAGTTGTTGCAAAAAAACTTTCTGAAAAATAGAACTTTTATGCATAAGATGCTATAGGATACTTGAGTTCATATCGAATTTATATCTTATAACATGAATATTTATCATCCCGAAAAAGGTTTGACATGATTAGCCTCCCCTTGGTGTATACCATTTTAGCATTAATTGCCTATACCACATCATTTTGGTATTTATTTATGCATCTAATGTCTAAACGTACGCCAAACCATTGGTTTATTGGCGTTGTCTTAGGCTTAGGGCTATTGTTACATGCCGCTGTACTGTATAACAATATGATCACCCCGTCGGGGATCAATTATGATGTATTTAATTTAATGTCTTTTACATCAGGTTTAATGTTGTTACTGAGTGTATTGTTTAGCACCTATCGACCTGTCATTGCGCTAAATCTATTAGGCATCCCTGTAGCAGCTTTAGGTCTAATCTTAGGCTTTGCTTTTAGTGTCCCTCGTCAGTTTATTGAAATGCATTCTTTAGGTTTAGATACGCATATCATTTTATCTTTATCTGCTTATGCCGTGTTATTGATGGCAACCATCCAAGCTGTACTGATGTGGTTACAAAATAGGGAACTCAAGAAAAAACAAAAAAAACGTGTTTGGGTCAACTTATTACCCCCCTTGCAAGTCATGGAATCCTTGCTGTTCGATATGTTGATCACGGGTTTTGCTTTATTAACGGTCGCACTGGGTTTTGGTTTCTTTACCGTTGAAAACTTCTTTGCACAACATTTAGCACATAAAACAGCGTTTAGTATTATTTCTTGGTTTGTCTATGGCGCATTATTGCTTGGGCATTATAAATTTGGTTGGCGTGGTCAAAAAGCGATTCGCTTTACCATTATTGGATTTTTCTTATTAGCCATTGGTTTTATTGGTTCTAAATTTATTTTGGAAATGATTTTGCATCGTTAAACCTTCATACAAAGACGCAAGAGAGAAAACCGATTCTCTCACTTTTTTGATCCAATATTTGCGCTGAATATCAGAAATAAAAATAAAATCTCACCTTTATGACTTGCGTAAATATACGATTGGATCTAATCTCTTAAAAAAACTATGTGTATATATTTCACCCAAAAGGATTTTAAAATGACAATACCAACACATCCACCATTAGAACAACTCAATACGATGACACCTGAAAGATGTCAACAATGTGATCAAATCTTTTTATTTAAAGATGCAGATCTCAATGATGATGGCGTAGTCTCTACCATTGATGACGACAGCTATTGCACATTTTCATGCGTTACCGAGAAAAAATAGTACGAGATGAGAAAATGTTTTATTTATAGTCAATCTATAAATGAACGTGGTGAATTCAATATCTATATAACTTGATCATGCGCCTTATAAAGTTATAAAGAGGAATCGCTTTGCATTTTGATCATTGGGTACTCGTCTAATTGAATATGCTTAAAATGAATAATTTGACTTTCAAATGACCAAGGAGATTGGCTTTGTTGTACGATCTGTTGCAGCATGGCTAAATCTTCTCCTGCAAGCCCCGATAATTCGCGGCGTTCAGACCATTCTCCTTTGTGCAGATCATTCCTATGATAAAAAACCAAGCCTTCTTTTTGAATTTTTCTGGGCTAATTCATTCTGATTCATTTTAGAATATTCATAGCAATTTGAATCTTCATTAAAGACTCTTTTCAGCTGAGGCGATGTTAAAGGCTGATTTCCCCCTAAGTAAAATGTATCAGGTAAGTTTGAATCAAAGTGAATGATTAATTGCTTTAACTTAGGCTGCATCCGATCTTGATAATCTACCTGGGATAAATCTGAAAATTCTTGAATAATAAATTTGGGATATTTTCACTTGTCCAATGAAATTGAAGCGTATTAGCTTGAATTTCATAGTTTCCAGCTAGAGCAGTAGCATAAGCAATCACCGCAAATTGTCGATGAGGTAATATATAAAGTGCACCGCCTTGTAAAGCATATTCACCTTCAAGCTGTGGGTTTGCCCAAACCATAGGTGTGCTACATAACAAACTGATGAACAGCATTTTATTTTTTTTCATTTTAATTGTCCGATCCGTATAAATTTATATGTACGTTGAAATACTTAATCGTCTGTATGTTTATTCACAGCTTACATTGCTAGACAATCATCTCAAAAAACCGTATAACGCTCCTGTTTAGATTTCGCATTTAGGTAATTCATTGAAACTCGTTCTTGCACCCATGGAAGGCTTAACTGACCCAATTATGCGTGATGTTTTGACATCGGTTGGCAGCTTTGACTGGTGTGTAACTGAGTTTATCCGAGTAACAGACTCTGTATTGCCTGATCATATTTACCACAGCTATTGTCCTGAATTAAATAATGACGGTAAAACAGCGGCAGGTACACCTGTCCATGTACAGTTTTTGGGAAATAATCCTGACATGCTTGCAGCCAATGCAGTGCGAGCTGTTGAACTAGGTGCGCCTGCGATTGATCTAAACTTTGGCTGTCCTGCAAAAACGGTAAATCGTCACCGAGGTGGTTCCGTACTCTTAGATGAACCTGAAGTGGTGCATGAGTTGGTTAAAGCTGTACGTGATGCTGTACCAACACATATTCCTGTCTCAGCAAAAATGCGTTTGGGTTATATGGATCGTAACTTCACTATGGAAAATGCGCATGCCATTGAAGACGCAGGCGCAGCATGGGTAACGGTACATGCGCGTACCAAAGCTGATGGCTATACCCCACCTGCTTTTTGGGATCTTCTTCACCCTATCCGTGAATCACTCAACATCAATGTCATTGCCAATGGTGAAATTTGGACCAATGCCGATGCAAAACAGTGTCAACTTGAATCAGGCTGTGAAGATTTAATGATTGGTCGTGGTGCAGTGACCACACCTGACTTAACCCAATGTATTCGCAAAAATACTGATGAAGCCTTGATTACATGGAACGAATTACTTGGTTTACAGATTCGGTTTTTAAATGGCAGCTATAAAAAAGAAATGAATATGGTTGGGCGTTATAAACAATGGCTCGGCATGATGTCAAAACATTATCCTGAAGCCAAAGCCTTGTGGGATGAAGTCAAGCGTTTGAAAAAAATTGATGAAGTGGTTGAAAAACTTAACCTTTCCCAAAATTGATGAGGTACATTCACACCCTTACTGTTTTAAACCTTTCACCTCTACAATGACCGTCGGCAAACTCCATGCACCCCCTGCAAAACCTTTGCACATGCCTGTCGTTGAGTCTAGGGTTTGTACATAACGCTGACCATTCCACGTCCATTCAGTCTGAGACCAACAATCACCTATACCACGACCTTTATGATTTTCAAAAAGTTGATTGTCTGACTCATCACTGATGGATGTACTGACCAATTGTTTGACTTGTGTCAGTTTTTTATTCATGACCCAAACGCCTGTACCAAAATTATATGCACCTGACCAACAAGGATGATGTACGATGCTTAATTCCGAAGTAATTGGTGTAATGACCACGCGATCTGACTCAAAATAATCTGATTCACCAAATAAAGTCGGGCAATCATCTGTGTTGGTGGTCGGCTTCAACAAGCGAATAATTTTTAATGCTTGTTCGCTTTTTGGCAAAAGTTGGGTTTCTTTGCCTTGCATCACGTCTTGTGCCACCACAATCGGCTTAGCTTCAGCTTGCAGTACATGTTGATTTGTATTTTGCCCTTTTCTAATCAATGCAGAAGATGTTCCAAGCCTTTTTTGAAACTCATCCATTTTCAATAAAACAGCACTCATGCCTTGTCCTGACAATCTAAAATTTTGCTTGCCTGCTTCAAAGATCACCGTTGCATCACGTTGTGCCGTGGCTAATAAGGCTTTAATTTGACTGGGATTGAGCGTACTCGATTCAGTGCTATTATTCACCCAACCATAAGATTTGCCATTTATTTTAAGCTCATATTGAGCATGTACATTTGGGTTATCTTCATTTTCACCAAACTGTACTTCAGCAACTACAGGCATATTTTCACCTGCTTTTCGAGTCAACAATACACTGACAGGAGACTCAAAATCCTCATCAGACTGATACCCTGCTGCGCGGCATGTTCCTGTATTATCACAGCTTAATTCCCAATCTTTATGTTCAAAACTCATTCCTTGTATGGCTGCAAAACTTGTACCATTAAAGAATACAAACAAAATCCCTAAGCTTATTTTTTTAGGTAAATGCGGTGTCATATCAGCATCCTATTTTTTAAATTTGAGTTATATTTAAATCTTATCTTAAACACATCTATTGTTATCTTGTGGAACGATAGACTTGTTAAAATGCCCGACTGTGTACCGTTCCATTAAAATTTAAACAATCTTCGATCCGCACTTTTTGCACAACTGAAAGCTCATCCAAAGTAAACCAACGGTATGCTGAATGCTCAGCACTGAGTTGAATTTCGGCACATCGATCTAACTGACATTTAAAAATAAAAGCATGGGAGTTCACGGCTGAATGAAAATACACACCTGATAAATACTCGATCTGTATCTCACAGCCAATTTCCTCACGACATTCTCGTATTAAAGCCTCATGAATAGTTTCACCAACATCGAGACCACCCCCAGGTAAGCCCCATGCATGATCGGCATAGGTGGCTTTCAACAATAAAATTTGCTGCTGTGCATTACAAATGACAGCATGTGAACTCATTCGGTAAAAATCATGAAAACCCATGGCTTTATTTCCTTAACGCGCCAAATAACATTTTGAAAAAATCAAACGTAATGCATAGACGATTGCCATGATAAAAACGGCATAACCAATCTCTGGCACCACATAAGGAATACTAAGCACAATGATTGTCGTCAATGGATAGAGCCATTTTTTCATGCCCTGTAAATGATGTGCTTCGTGTAATAGCCATAAACTTGCGCTATACATAACCAAAGGAATCGCCACCAACCATCCCCCCCATTGTGCCGAAATTTCGGCTTGATGGGTGCTGATATCTACAGCAGCCGCTAGACTTGCACCCAGCGCCGCAATACTAATAAAAATAAAGAAATGCCCATATCCCCAAGAAAATGCACGTTTACGGCTATTTAGACGATCCGCAATTTCATGATCAAAATATGCCCACCAGATTGTAAACATCATGATCAAACCGCCGATCATTAAGAAAATAAGCTCAGTACTGACATGTTGATGTGCCAATGCGTCACTGATCGCAGCATAACTTCCCACAATCGACTCGCCTAATACAATAATCGTCAGCAGCGAATAACGCTCTGCAATATGATGTGGATGCCACGGTGTCATATTGGCAGATTCTGCCCAAATCGGCACACATAATTCAGCGATGACCAAGATTGCAAAAAGATAAACACTAAAATGAATCGGGCTAAAGTGAAAAAATAACCATCCGATTTGCACAACAACAATCCCACATGCATAACGTAAAGCTGTAGTTTTTCGTGCAGGATCACTGATGGCAACCCGTAACCATTGACTCACTAAAGCAAAGCGCATAATGGCATAACCAATGATAATCACATCAAAGTCTTGCTGTTGAAATGCACTCGGAATACCTGCTGCCAACACCAAAGAACCAATGATTTGGACAAAAGTCATGACGCGATATAAGGCATCATCATTGTCATAGGCAGACGCAAACCAACTAAAGTTCATCCATGCCCACCACAAAGCAAAAAACACCATGCAATACAGTAATATTCCATGTGCAAGATGATTTTCAACAATGGCATGATGGAGTTGCTGCCCTGCTGTTGCAATGGCCACCACAAAAATCAGGTCAAATAATAATTCTAAAGAAGTGGCAACCCGATGTTTTTCATGTGGATCACGAGGAGACAATGGTTTTAACCATTCATACTTTGCAAAAAATGAATTTGACATAGATCAATTTTTCTAAATATTTTGCACTATTTTAGCGAGAAATATGCCAATTTTCTGTTCTATATTTTGCTTTTTTTTCGATATTTCTTCTTTTATCATGCCATCCAAAAGCTGACATATTCCATGTCAATATGCTCATTTATCACTCTTGATCTATAACAGCATGATATTAAAACACTAAAGTTATACCACTAACTTCAATTTTGGTTTAACCTTCAAATCAATTGCTTTTTTCGTCAGTATATTAACGGGGATAGAGATATGTTGATGCAATAAAATCCATTGTTCATCTTTCTTTTGTAAACATAATGTTGTACGACACCACGGCATTTGTAATATTGAACTCAATTGTGGATTTTCCACTTTGGTATAACAATATAAAAATGCAAAATCACCTGAGACATGAATTTTAATATCACGTCTACGAATATCCATACTCGAGGTAAAATATGGACTAACTTTTTCTAATTCTGTTTTGTATTGCTCAAGCCCATTTAGCTGTGAACTCACATCAAATAAACTGATGTCATCGGCATAGTGCTGAGTCATTTTTTCTAAATCATTATTTTTTAGTGCATCGTCCCATTTTTGTATTTGTGTCAGAATGTTTTTTGCAGTAATAGGATCACCATCCACCTCATATTTCATATAATTATTCTCACTAAATATCAATAAGTGTGATTAATTTTACATTTTTAAAAGTAAACCACAATATTAGTTTGATTATTTTTTTAATTATTTTATGTAAAAACAGCAAATTAATTAAAGATATAATTTAAATATACTTAATAAAAAATAGAATCAAATCAAATAAATTCCAACTAATTGCCATTTTATATAATGGCGTTGAAAAATAAATTGAGTTTTACCTTGCGAAAATGTTGGCACAATCACTTGAAAAGTATTTAAAGAAATATACTGTGCTTCAACTTTATTTGGATGGATTGTTATGACATGCTGCTTATCTTTTTCAGATAACCACTGATTTGAGACTTGCTGATTAAGTGGTTTGGTTTCTTGTATCATAACGGCGGTTACATGAGGTATTTTGAGTTGAATCACTTCTTTGAGTGCCTTGCCCTTCATTAAAACCATAATGCTTTCGGGGGTTACAAGTGTCTGTACGACTTGCCTTGTAAGTTGATCACTCACACGCTCACTAAAACGCCCGAACCAAGTATGATTATTTTCCAAACCTAAACGACTGATTATTTTTTGTTGAATTTGTGGTTCTAAACTTGCTTGTACACGAGGATAATCAATGTATTGAGAAATCTTCGCGGCTTGATTATGTTGTATCGCTTGATTGATTTGGTACAACATCCAATAGGGTGAAGCAAACCAAAGAACAAGAGACAACATTACAGAAAAACTCAAAAAATAAGATACTTTTCTCATATGCTGTCTCTTGAATCATATTCTGATTTTTTAATCAGAATATGATGGAATATTTATGCCTTTTTCACAAATTCAGATTTGAGTTTCATACTCCCCACACCCTCAATTTTACAGTCAATATCATGACCATCACTCGCATCGGGCAATAAACGAATATTTTTAACTTTAGTACCGACTTTAACTACAGCAGATGAACCTTTAATTTTTAAATCTTTGACAACCGTAACTGTATCCCCATCATTCAAAATATTGCCAAAGGCATCTTTAATCATATGCTGTTCATCTTGTACGGCCTGCTCTCCTTGTGTCCACTCGTGTGCGCATTCAGGACAAATCAGTAGATCACCATCTTGATAAGTGTACTCAGAACTGCATTTTGGGCAATGGGGTAAAGACATAACAACCTCAAAATAAAGAAAAAATAATGTCCACTATAGCGTAAAAATCATATAAAACCTAAAATCCCATATTTAAACTATGGTTTAATCTGTATCTCCCCTTGTAAAACCTCGCACAGAACCACCACATGATTATGGGTTCGATTTTTTGCAGCCGTTAGCAATGTGATCGTATCATGTTGCGCCAACTGACGACATTCATCAATTTTTGACTGAAACTGAGCTAATTCAATTAAATAACGCTGTTGAAATTGCTCCCAACGCTGCGACATATCTTCGTGATACCATTTTCTGAGTTCATTTGAAGGCGTCAGTTCTTTCGCCCATAGATCAAGTTTTGCTTCTTCCTTTTTCATTCCTCTTGGCCAAAGTCGATCAACCAATATTCTTTTACCATCTGTATTTTCGATAGGATCATAAATTCGTTTTATTTGAATATTCATCTTATTTTCACTTTTGTCTAAATAGACATTTACTGATCAGAAATACTTGGGTTAACCAACAAAGACAGTAACTGCAAAGATTCTTGCCATCCTAAATAGCAGGCTTCCACAGGGATCACATCAGGAATGCCTGATTGGGTAATCGTAACTTCAGTACCCACGATCACCGCTTTGATTTCAATCAGCATTTCAATTTCACCTTGTAAATTTGGATCATCAAATTGGTCGATATAACGGATGCGTTGATTTGGAATCAGTTCTTGATAAGTCCCACCAAACGCATGACAAGTATCTGTCGAAAAGTTGGTAAAAGACATTTTATATGTTCCACCAACACGTGCGTCTAAATGCTGTACATGTGCAGTAAATCCATGTGGTGCCATCCACTTTACTAAGGCACTTGGGTCTAAAAAAGCTTTGTATACTCGTTCAGGTGGTGCACTAAAAATCCGATGTAACTGAATCGTATTTCCCATCTTTGGCATTCCTTGCTGTTATTCTTGTTGATTGAGTGTACTGCTAAGTACGGTCAGATCTGTATTTCTTTAGTATATGCAAACTTAAAAATTCTACTCGTTCAATAAAAAAAAGCATACTGTTGGTATGCTTTTTATTGGATATGTCACTGAAATTTATTTTAATTCACCTAATTCTTCTTCAGTAAAGTCATCTTCATCAAATGCATCATCAAAGACATAAGTAGTACATCCCCAACCATCATATTCACCATTAAATTCTGTCGCAATTTTATTGAACCATTCTTCAAGATCAACAATATCGGTATATTCAGGAAGTAAATTGACAAAAACAGTAATTACCCATTCATTGGGCTCAATTTCTTCATCAAGATACATTGAGACTTTTTGTTCTTCTAGTAATAAATGTAATGCACATTTTTCAGCAAGTGCTTGGGTTTTAAAATACATTGAAAATTCAATTTCATGTACTTCATCTAAATCATCACCATCTTCTTGCATTTGCCACAATAAATTGCCGTTATCATCATCAGGGAATTGTTCAAAATCGCGTGTCATTTTGGTGTCCTTGTTCTGTTTGCCATTTTTCTAGATTTAGATTAACTGAGTTTTATTGCAATTTGGCGATTAAAGTTTTACTGAATATGAAATGAGCAAATAAATTTAAAATTGATTTCCCACATTCAACTCCTGCCACGAACAGCCTTGACCCTTTAGATTAGATCCCTTTTTCAATTAATTTTTCTATATATTTTCGATCTTTAATACTGATTTGTGGTTGCATTTTGATATTTTGAATCGTGAATAATAAATCTTGGTTATTCTCTCGTTTTGCCTGCTCTAAATACTGATTTATCTTTTCTAAATCTTGAGCATCAGCGGGAGTAAAATCATAAATCATGACAATCGCACCCATCATCAGCAAAATATACAACATAAATCTTCGATTTTCCTTTGTAACTTCATAGGGTGACAAACCTTTAATGGTGATATAAATCAACCAAAAAATGATTCCACCCCATGATAAAACTAACAATACAATTAAAATTATTTGAGCAATTGCAGGCTGTATCATTTTATTATTTTCCAATGTTATAAAGAGTGAGATTTATAAAAAATAATGAAAATTCTAATGAATCTTAAAAAGGTACATCTCCCTGAATGATAACTTTTTCACCATTTAAAGGTTGTATAAACTCTAAATAACTTGCATGTAAAGCCATACGTTTTAAAGGGCTTTGCTTTGGATCAGGATGATAAATTTTATCGCCTGTAATCGGATGTCCAATATGCATCATATGCACTCTTAATTGATGTGAACGTCCTGTAATGGGTGTGAGTAAAACCCGTGTAATATCTTGCTGCTCATCATAATTTAAAGCTTGATACAGTGTTTGGGCTGATTTACCTAGCTCAAAATGCACCATTTGACGAGGACGATTTTCCCAATCTGTGATGAGTGGAACATCTACACTGCCCTCACCGTCTAATTTTCCCTGCACCAAAGCAATATAATTTTTCTTCACAGTACGCGCCTGAAACATTTTACTGATCGCGACTTCCGCATCTCTATGTTTCGCAAACATTAAAATTCCAGAGGTTGCCATATCTAAACGGTGGGTGATTTTAGCATTGGGAAATTGCTCTAAGACACGAAAATAAGCACTATCATGATGTTCAGGTAAACGCCCCGGAACGGACAATAATTCTGCAGGCTTATCAATGACGACCAAGTCTGCATCTTCATAGAGGATAGCAAGGGGGTCTTGGGGAGGCATATATACAAAGGTTTGATCTAAAGGCATGTCAAAAAAATCAAAAAAATTGTGAAGATTTTAAGTTTTACAGTACTAAATCGCCAGTAAAAATTAATATACTCATTCAGAGACTCAATTTTATACTCTGATTTATTTTACCTCACCTTAATTCATGATATTTCAGACTAAAAACTCCCGTATTATTGAGCAAATTTAAGCTATATTTCATTGCTATTATCATAAAAAGCAAAATTTTAAATTTAATTTTTACCTTATCCAACGCCTCAACCCTATTTTCAAACTGTCATTATGACTATGCTAGGAGTACATAAAATCATGCATGATTGATAAATCTTTGTACAATACAATGACTCAGTATTGGGATTCAAAGGGTTAAATAAATATGAAATTTCTACATTTAGGATGTATTTTATGCTTCGCAGGATGTACTACAGTAATAGAGCAAACACCTAAACAAACTAATCCTTCCACACAGCACGCCTTACAACAAAGCGTATATCAATACACTCAAGACCAAACCCAATATTTATCAGCTTTTCATGATTTAAATCAAGATGGTCAACCTGATGCTCTAGTATTACTACAAGGTTTAGACTGGTGCGGCTCTGGTGGATGTACCTTATTGATTTATCAAGGTTTACCTAATCAGAAATTTAAATTAATCAATAAAACCACGGTTATAAACCCACCTATTTATGTCAGTCAACAACAAAGTCATGGTTGGAAAAATTTAGTGGTGCAATCTCGCAATCAAGGTGCAGTGCAATTAGCTTATAATGGAATGGCTTATCCAAGTAATCCATCCCTACTTCCTCCCCTAACCACACAACAACAAGCTCAAAAGATGCAGCTTTTAATTGCAAGCAAATAATGCTGCATCGTCTCATTTATTATATCAAGACAGATTATACTGCCTTGATATACCTATTTTTGTTACTGTGCTGCATACCAAGCATTAATATCCTGCTTTTCAATGGCTTTTGCCATCAATTCAGGAAATTGATCGGGGGTACACGCAAAAGTGGGAATGCCTAATGCCGCAAACTTTTGTGCATTTTCACGGTCATAATAAGGTGTGCCCTCATCTGACAGTGCCAATAAAGTAATAATTTGTACACCACTATTGAGCATCTCAGCCACTTGTTTAAAGAGCTGTTGCTCACTGCCCCCTTCACATAAATCTGTGACCAACACAAAAATTGTTTCTTCAGGGCGGGTGATTTTACTACGACAATATTTAATCGCTTTAGCAATGTCCGTACCACCACCGAGTTGCGTTCCAAATAACACATCTACAGGGTCTTCAAGCAATGGCGTTAAATCAACAATTTGCGTATCAAACACCACCATTTGTGTGGTCACAGCCCGAATACTTGCCATCACCGCAGCAAAAATACTCGAATACACCACCGAGGGTGCCATCGAACCGCTCTGATCCACACACAGTACAATATCTTTTAAGGAACTGCGCTGGCGTGGATGTCCATGCAGTTGTTCAGGAATAATAGTTTTGTATTCTTCTTGCCAATGTTTTAAGTTGGCTTGAATGGTGCGGTGCCAATTAATATCTTGAATACGTTTTGGACGGCGCGTATGGGCTGAACGGTTGACTGAACCTTGAATGGCTTGCTCTAAACTTTGTTTTAAACGTCGCTCAATTTCCTCAACTAATTTACGTACCACAATACGGGCAGTTTCTTTGGTTTGATCAGGCATCAAGTGATTTAAGCCAATCAAAGTCGAAACCAAATGAATATCAACTTCGATATTTTCTAATAATTCAGGCTCTAGCAACATTTGTTGCAAGTTCAAACGTTCAAGCGCATCTTTTTGAATGATTTGCACCACAGAACTTGGGAAATACTGACGAATATCGCCCAGCCATTTGGCAATACGTGGACTAGAACGCCCTAAACCACCACGTTGTTGCTGTTGCGTGTTATATAACACATCTAAACACTGGAACATATTTTCATCATCACTCGACCAATACTCAGGTGATGACTGCTCAGGACGTTGACCTAAAATTAAGCGCCAACGTCGTTCTTGTTCTTGGGTATTTTGATTAATTTGTGACATCAGAACCCTCTTTTAAATCAGCTTTTTCAGCGCCATCTACACATGCAAGTTGAGGATGAAGTAAATTTCTTAAATTCAATAAAGTGTTATAACCACGCTCAAGATTAAATTGATGAGGCAGTTGCGCAATATGTACTGTCACCCCTGATGCTGCTTTTTCTGCAATTTTCGCAGATTCACTTGGACTAAAATCACTGGTTGAACGACGTAAAATAGGCAGAATATTGATAAATTGTTCTTCGGGTAAATCGCCTAGCCATGCATTCACCAAGTTCCATAAATTATCTTCATGTAACAATAATAACGCTTGATCACTGATAAAGCCTTCGAACCAACCTGCACTATAATCAACGGTTTGCCCAACCGATAAAGCTTGTGATAAATAATGTTCTATTTCATCTAAATCAAGCAATTGCTGCTGTTTTGCTAACTTGGTAACAGAGCCATGCAAATAACCATTCATATAGGTTTGTTGCAATAATTTGAGTATTAAGTCTTGCCAATATTGATTGAGCGTTGCATTGTCTAAACGCTGTAACAACAAATAAAGGCTATTTAACTGCTGTGCAGTTTGTTTTGCCATATCATCATTAATGGACTGACAATACTGTGGTAATGACAACATTAAACGTATGCTGAGCTGTTGAATAATTTGAAATAATTCATGCTCAGAAAATTGACGGACGCTACCATAACGCAAAGCTGTGACCAAAGGTGTTAAAGTCGCAAGCAATACATCAGGATCTTGGTGCAAGGTTGATAAAGATTGTAAACGCTGTAAAGCCACAGGCAAACTACGGTCTAAACCTGCCAGCAATATTTGCTCAATATATTTAGCAACAGTTGATAGATCATCACTATGCTCAATTTTATCTTGAATATAACTTGCGGCTGCATCAGCAATGGTATAGCCCCAAAGTGACATTTCATTGAGGTATAAACTGCTTTCAGGTTGCCATGACAATTGCCAGTTTTCTTTATAATTTCCTCGACCTGATGAGTAATTTTGTAATTCTGCCCATGCCAAACCCAGCAAATTTACCCGATGAAAAAACTGACTTTTACTTAAATCAAAAGGCTGACGCAAGTCCAGTTCAACCCCACGATGTACCGCTTCAAGCTTTAAACGCAACGACTTACATTGTTTTAAAAAGTCTTGTTGTATTGGTAATTCTGAATAATCTTCAGGTAAATGCCCCAGTTTTTCTGCCAATAGCATCTGATTCATGATCGGCTCAGGCAAATCATAACCATGATGCAGCACACTGCGAATCGCTTCTGTTAAATCATCAAGATCAGGAATACGGCGCTCACGCAATTGTAATAAAGACTGAATTAGTTGCGTTGCATCAATAATTTGCGCACTTGAGGCATCATGTCCTGCCTCACGCAAAGCATTGGCAAACTGACTGAGCCAATCAATACTAATTTTTTCAGCATCGACTTTGCCTGCAAGAGCTTGCTGATAATGCTTCCATAAATGTGCATACCAACCCACCGCTTGAATACCTGCACCATAACCACTATCACGATGTAAACGTCCATGTGTCCATGCAATCCAAGCGGATTCAATCTTGGTTTTTGGCAAACCTTTTAACAGTTGATTATCATCTTTTAAGCTTGTTTTTAAATCCACTAAAACAGGTGCATGCCATGCACCACAAATCACCACGATACGTTCAAAGCCCTGCTTCTGTGCTTGGCGAATGATTTTTCGCATAGACGCTTCGCGGTATTGTTCTATCAACTGATCATCATCAAGTTCAGTATTCGGATTTAAACTGTTTAAATAATCGCGAATTTCAGCCATTGCTTCATTGATCGACTGAAACATATCACCCGCATGGGGTTGCTGTTCAACCAAGTGTTCCCAAAAACGTTCGCTGTCCTGATAACCTGCTTGATGGGCTAAAAGTGCGATGGGATCATGACGATATTGCAAAAATTTGCGTTCTTCATCTGAGATTTCAAACGCATCTTCTTCATCTTCATCAATGCTTTCATTGTTAGCAGCTGATTCATCAGAAGCAGCATCAGCAAGCGTTTCATCAACATGCTCATCTTCAGATTTTTCTTCTTCTGAATCTGTCTGTTGCTCAGCTTCAAGCGCTTGTCGTACCTCTTCAGCCTGTTTTTCCAGTGCAAAACGATGCTGACAGGCTAAATCCATAAATTCAGTATGGATTTGATGTTTTAAAGCAAATTGTAATGCTTGCCATTCGGGTGAAAATTCTGCAAAAGGATAAAATATCGCACGTGGTCGTTCATCTTTTTGTACAGGCGTGTTGATGAGTAATGCAATCGGTGGCTCAATTTCAGCATGGCTGAGCTGTGCAATACGATCATTCGCATCAGGTGGTCCTTCAATGAGAATACAGTCAGGTTGCAACTGCTCTAGTGCATTTAAAACACTTCGAGCAGAGCCAGGACCATGATGACGTACCCCTAAAATATAATGCATGGGCAAATCCTTTGACTGTAATTATTCTAAATCTCGGCAAGCTTGGTAAATCTCATTCCAACCTTCACGTTGTTTAATGACGGTTTCGACATATTCTTTCCAAGGCACCACATCTTGCACAGGGTCTTTGACAATCGCACCTTGTAAACCTGCAACTAAATCATGGGCATTTAAACTGCCATCACCAAAATGCCCTGACATTGCCCAACTATGGCTCATCACTGAAATCGCTTCGGCTGTGGATAATGTCCCTGTAGTGCTTTTCAGTTTTTGCTTACCATCTACTGTTTTACCTTCACGTAATTCACGGAAAATGGTCACAAGGGTTTTAATGTGTTGATCGAGTGGTTGAATTTCAGGTAAAGATAAGCTACGACCAAGCGAGGCAACACGTTGTTGCACAATTTCAATTTCTTCAGCAATAGTGGCAGGTGGTGGTAAAATCACGGTATTAAAACGACGTTTAAGTGCCGATGAAAGTTCATTGACGCCTTTATCACGGTTGTTGGCAGTCGCAATCACACTAAAACCTTGTACCGCTTGATATTCAATGCCTAACTCAGGTACAGGTAGATTTTTTTCAGATAACAATGTAATCAAAGTATCCTGTACATCAGCAGGAATACGGGTCAACTCTTCAATACGAGCAATTTTTCCTGTACGCATCGCACGTAACATTGGGCTTTGTACCAAGGCGTCTTCTGTAGGACCTTTGGCAAGTAACTGTGCATAGTTCCAGCTATAACGTAAAGTATCTTCACTGGTGCCTGCTGTCCCTTGAATGAGCAAAGTACTGTTACCACTAATGGCTGCAGCTAAATGCTCAGAGACCCAAGATTTTGCTGTTCCTGGTACACCAAGTAACAATAAAGCACGGTCAGTGGCTAAAGTTGCAACCGCAATTTCCATCAAACGACGATTACCAATATATTTTGCTGAAATTTCAGTCCCATCAGGTAGCGTCGTCCCCATTAAATAATCGACGACAGCATTTGGTGATAACTCCCATTGTGCAGGACGTTGTTTTTTATCGTGTTCTTTTAAGGCTGTGAGTTCATGGGCATATTGTTGTTCTGCTTTGGCGCGTAAAACTTGACTCATGTCAGTATCCTTTTTTATCTAAAATGAAAGTGAGGTTTATTGTTTATTGAGGATCGCCACTTTTTGTTTGGCAATGCTATTTAAAATATCAAAACGACTAGAATCTAAATCTTTTAATGGGCTAATTTCAGTTGGATAGCCATAGACCACAAGCCATTCATACAATGGATGCAATAAATAGGCATATTCCTGCTCTTCCTGTAGATAGATTTCCGCCAATAAACGCTCAGTCAGTTCTTTGGATAAAACACCTATCTCTGACGCAGGCAATGGTAAGCGTTTCCAAACATCCAATAAAAAATCAGGTTCATGACGTTTACGGGCTTGGCGTAAATGCTGCACCATCAAATGATCACGTTTTTCGATGCTCAGTAGCGGATACAGATATTGCATATTGGAAGCAAAACGGATGCTTTCGAGTTCTTCTTGATCATTTTCATAGAGCCACGTTGCTAAATCGGCACGTTGCTCATGAAAACAACGAAAACAAAATGCATCTAAAATGTGATTTCGCTGATTTTTATATTTCAGCTTCAGTAAACTCTCCCAGGTTGGGAAAATCTGTTGCCAATAGGACAAAGGCATCGCTTTTAAAATAAAATATAAATAGTCTTCAGCTTTACTCGATTGTGAGAATTTTATTAAATTTTCTTCAATATCCAGCTCTTTAATGACCTTACGTTCATTGCCATTTGCAGTGTAATCAATGATATTGAGTTGTTGTAATTGTTCATCCAATTCAATGCTCATTCGCACGATCATACAGCGATTTTTAGCATCAAATTCAATGACATTTTCCAGTAATTGCAGCATTTTTTGCGTATAAGTATGTTCAGAATCATGCAAAAACAAATAGTGTAAACCTTGCCCTAAAGCTTGTTCAGGTTTCTTTTGATGCAATGCAGTTAAATATGCAACATGCGGGGCAAAAAATGAAAATGGCGTATTTTCAATCCAGTCTTTACGCTGTTCTTTATCGATACGTTTCCATAAGGCTTCAAAATTTTGATGAATAAAATCGGCATGTTCAAGTGCAAGGTTTTGAAGTAAACGCTCAGCAGGACCTTTACTTAAACTGGCAAATTTTGCATCTTCTTCATCAATGGGTTGTTGCAAAATCAATGTCTGATGTAAAATTTTAGCCACTTTTAAACGATTATCCTGACGCAAATCCTGCAATTTATAGCTTCGTTCAGGCAATGTTGCCGCTAATAGCACATCATTATTGGCAACATTCAGTACATCTAAAACCAAATGTGGCGCAATCGCCTGTTTCTGCAAACGAATGAGATGCAAGAGATAATTCATCCAAACAGGCTTATCATACTGAAAATTATATTGATTAAGTTGAACAATACTTTTAATTAGGCTATTCATACCCCGTTTACTAGGTGTAAATGGCGTTTCATCGTCAGCTAAGCGAGCAAGTTGTTGCGCTGAACAAGGATAAGCTTGTTGTGCAGACACTTGAAAAAGTGTCCATTGCAGATTTAAATCCAATACATCCTGTTCATCACTGACAAACTCAGAAATGGGCTCAGGTACATGAATCGGTTGTTGATAATGCTGCCCAAGGGTGAGTTTAAGTTCAAGTTGCTTGGTAAATTGTTCTAAAGGTGAGCTTATAGACATTGGTAATGCGCTCCTTGCCAAAGACTAATCAGTTGCAGTTCTAAACCATTCCACTCTAAACCTGCATAAAAAGGTTGATTACTCACCATCATCCATAACGAAGTAAATTGATCAGTACTGAGTGCAATTGGCATCATATGATGTGTCGAATCAATCAAATAATAACGCTCATCTTTTTGACTTAAACGCACAGGATTCATCCACCAAAAACTGGTCAGATGCATCGGATTATGACTGAGCTTTTCTGCATGTTTGGCTAAAGCATCTTCAAAACACACAAAACCTTGCGGCGGTTTATTTTCAATTTTAATAGCGTCAATATCGTTGAGTGTGACTTGCTCTGCAAGTTTCAAACGTTGTTGTTCTACCCCAGGATAACGCTGTGCTTTGAGTTTAAAATGATGCTGACTTGGTAGGGTTAAGCCATAACGTGTATGCGGTGCAATATCAAAATCTAAAATTAAATAATCTGTACATGTTTTCTCGTCCCATAACCATTGACGACGAAAATTCCCTTTGGACTGTTGTAATGCTTGTGTACGAGAAGCAAGTACACTTAACTGTAGCTCTTCTGTACTTTGGCTTGACCAAAAATCATTGGCAAGGTTAATGCCCATCAACTGACGTAATTCTTGCTGTAAATCTAGAGAAAGTTGTGCTCTTTTTTGCCATAGTTCAGCAATCAGATATAAACGCGCAAGCCAAAAAGCACTGTGCTGTTGCCAATTTGGCTGATACAACGCACTTGAAAATTCATCAATCCAAATATTGATTCCCGCAGCCTGACCATCTACCAAACGACTGGTAATTTCATGAAAAAATTGTCGTCCATTTTGTGAACGCACTTCACCTAAGCCTAAATTGACTACATCTTTCAGCCACAGTTGCAAAGCATCAATGGCTTGATCAATTTTTTTATCACGTGATTCTTGACGCTTAGCACGTGCTGCTTCATCAACAGGTTTATTGGCTTTTTCGGCTTTTTTCTCGGTACTTTGCGTGAGTTTGTCACGCCATTTTGTGACCCGTTCAGGAAATTGTGTTTCATCTTCCTGAATTTGAAACTCGGCGGGATGTTCTTGATACACCATCAGTAAAGCAAGCGCATGTTTACAAGGACGTTTAAAACTTGGACAACTACATTCACATTTTAGTTGGGGTAAAAAAATAGCACTTTGATAAATCGCACTCCCTTTGATTTCTGCCCAAACCCATTGATCTGTAGAAGCACCTTTATTATTCCAGTCATTGACTTTAGCCAATTTTTTAGCCGCTTTCTCTGAATTTGCATCAGGAATAATTTGTTGTATTTGGTCTGGCTGAATCGTCAGCAACATAAAAAGTCCTTATGTTATTTTTTCATTTTAAATTTCATTTGCTCAATCAATGTATATTTTTCATTTTAATAATTCAACGGAAAAAATCAGCTAAACGACAAAATTTGTCGTTAATGTTTAAGTCAAAATATCGGTAAAATTTTAGAAAAATTGGAATGCTCATACAACTTTTATGGTTTTGGATTTAAATTTATTTTTATTTGATTGTTTAAAATTTTTTAGGGTATTGGGAAAACATCGTATGGTTTACTTCAACTATTAAAACTTGGTAAGTTCTAACCCTATTGCCTATAAACTTTTGGTCTATAGCGTCCTAAGCCGAATCGAGATCTTTTGGATTTGTACTACACTCACGTTATACGCAACTGGTAGCAGGCTACTCTTTTCGATCCCATCACACCCTTTAGATTTATAGTAACCAAATGGCTACGGGATTAATTTCCTAAGATCAGGCAATTTTGCATAAATTTGAAAATATTTTTCACGATTTTCTGAATATTAATAATTTTTCCCATTCAAGCCAAATTTGTGCATTTTTTTACGTTATTTATGGTTAAAAATGAGATATTTTTCTTTGCTTAAATCTCATTTTGTATTTATACGGGAAAAGACTGGATTTTGAATAGTGTGTTAATGTGAGATTCAAATAACCACTGAATGCGCTGTGAGCGCTGCATTCAAAATATAATGCCGAGTGATACTTTAAAATCTGCGAAAAGCTCAATTTAAAAAAGCATAAATCACCATGAATCATGCAGAGGGTAAAAATATAGATATTGTGTTTTCAAGCGAAGATCTGACTGATCTAGAGAGGGACTTTTTTGATTATATATTGTTATGCTAAAAATTTTTTAGGGTATTTGGGAAAACGTTGTATGGTTTACTTCAACTATTAAAACTTGGTAAGTTCTAATCCTATTGCCTATAAACTTTTGGTCTATAGCGTCCTAAGCCGAATCGAGATCTTTTGGATTTGTACTACACTCACGTTGTACGCAACTGGTAGCAGGCTACTCTTTTCGATCCCATCACACCCTTGAGATTTATAGTAGCCAAATGACTACGGGATTAATTTCCTAAGATCAGGCAATTTTGCATAAATTTAAAAATATTTTTCATAAAAACTCGATTAATTCCAATTTTTTTCCTTTTATTCGAAAATTACTCATTTTTTACAGCGTAAAATCTCAATTCAGCAGAATTTTTATCTATCTTCTACAGTTCTCTTTCTTCAAAATTTATAGATGAAGCGCCAATTTAGACTGGCTGTCCTTATAAAATTGCTCTAGCTGTTGTAATTCAGCATTTAAAAAACACAGTAGATACTGCCTTGCCGTAGCAAAGTCTAATTTTTTGAAAAAATATAATCTTTGGTTTTACGGGTAATCAGTCCAAATACATCTTTTTGTGGCACGATAATGGCAACATCACTTTCAATTTTAAACTCTAAATCATCTAATTTTGAAAACGCGTTTAAAGTGAATCGAAGGCTTTGTTGGCTTTGCAGATCTGTAATCGTAAAACTCGCATTTTCACTATTAAATTGTAATTGCCGTACCAAAAGCTGCCGCCAAGCAATACTGTCAAATTTGATCAAAGCCTGAATGGCTGTGAATTTTTCTAAAAACTCATCGCCACCTTCTTGTAAATTTTTCGGTGTATGTACCACTAAGTCGAATGTTTTCATTGTTATTTTCCTATTAAACAAGTGGATTTTAACAACTTATCTTATATTATCGTTTTTATTTCCGATAAAAGAACATTTTAAAAATCGATCATTTTCAGCATGATTTCTTCAGTTTTGGCAGCATTTTGGACATGCTTGTATTTTTTCTTTAGGCCAATTCATGCGTGCACGTTTATGTGCTAATTCTACATCAGCAAAATAACCAATTAAAATTTGATGATAATTTTTTGGCAAATCTTCACATCCTTGCGTTGCATTATGTAACTGATAGACGCCATTACTGAGTGGATTTTCATCTATGATAAATTTAAGCATGTCCATTCCATCACCTCTGAACTATGATTTTATTTTCAATAATCCCATAAAAAAATTATGGATATATATTTATCTAAAAATTATGCTGTTTTTAGATAAAAATCAAATGTTTTTCGAGATCAATATCATGCAATATTTTTCAAAATATGTTGACCAACTCTTTATTGGTATTGGCAATTTATAATGGTGCTGAGGCTATCTTATTTTTCTTTTTTAAACGAATCCAACGTACCACCCAAATCATGGCAATAATACCCACAATGACCACGAGAATAGGAACAAGGAAGGACAAAATTGAAACCACTAATGCACTGATCCATTCACCTGTTGACACTACAGGATTAGCAATTCCTCCTGTAGTTGCAGTGGACAAGCCACGTACTGCAACTGTGCTCAGTTGTACTGCTGACGCTGTCCCGCCCCCAACAATAATTGCTGCTGCCCAACTGGCAAAGGGTGACATTTCTCCTGTGCTCACCGCCATCGTGGTCAGTGTGCCTGCAACCATTGCCGCAGGTGTAGAAATGGTGTCCAACGCATTGTCCACCCAAGGAATGTAATAAGCTCCAATTTCACAGACTGTAGCGACTGCAAGCCCAATACAAACCGATGGCATTGCCAACCATTCAAAGCCTTTCATCGGCTCAAACCATCCTGTTAAGGATGCTACACTCATCACAAGTAATGGGACAAATACACGAAAACCACAGGCAGCGCTTAATCCAATGCCAATGCACAAGCTAAGTATTGTTTCGATCATCATGCGTCTACCTGTATTTTTTATGGATGAATGGATAAGGTAGCAAAAAGCCCTATTGAGTAATAGGGCTTTTTTTTAAAACAGGGAGTAGCTGTTTTGCTTGTGCTGCTTAGGCATTCTTGTTGTTGAATTGATTGCCAAGGCATTTGGTACACGGTGGTAAACGATCTGTACCAATTTCTAAGTAGGTGCGGTGTCCGCAGTTGACACAAAAATAGAAGCCTGTTCCAGGTTTTTGACCAGCCATTACCATTTTTGTTCTCCATAGGTTTTTAGAAATGGTGAATAAAGTATAGGCTGTTTTTTGTGTTTGTCTATTGGTCATTTCGACAAATGATGATGGCATTTGAGCAAAAAATACTTAAGCCGTTTTTTTTATCAACTCTCGCTCAATTTGTGACATATTTTACAATGTTTGCTGTTTTGTTCGCTTAAAAAGACTCAAATGAATTGAATTTCCTATGTAGTCAAATATGTTTCAAGTTATTTCTGCATCAATATTGGCATTCCGTCCTCGTCAAAGGATACGCCTCGCTCAATTAATTTTTCATACGCTGCGTGATGAACCACGCCTCGTTTACTCACTTTAGCTTCGAGTAGTCTGCATAAAGTCGCTTCGCTGACATTAGGATGATTCACCACTTCTATGCGTACACCCCAAAATTTGTCATTGGCAAAGCGGTCGAGGATTTCAGCATCCGCATCGGGATTCATGGCGGCAACAACACGGATTGCCTGATTCGGGTCTGTTAAAAATGGTTCAAGTTCGGCTGTATTGGAAGCACCACACGCTAAAATATAGCGACGTTCTTCTTCGGCTTTTTGTTCGGGGGATTTTTTGGGCATGGGTTGTTCGCTTTGAATTCTTGTCTTTATTTTAGTAATTCACCTCTTTTACATCTACAAAAAAAATTTGTAGGTATGAATTCCATTGGAGCCATAACTTATTATTCAGTACCTCCTTTCCACACAAAGGGACTCATAGCAAGTATCTAAAAATTCGGTCTCTGAAACTTTGAATTAAACTCCTCAGAAAGATAAATATATTAACTCTCTCCAATCATGAAAGGTTTTATTTCAGGCATTACCTTCCTCTAATGGTCCCAATTTAATCCTCGAAAACTTTTGTTTCATTATTGATCAAAATAATTTGCTCAATATGAGCATCAATATTCTCATAAATTTTTTGAAAAATCACAGGTAAATATTGAATAATATCATTCATAGTCACTTCGTTTTTTTCAAATCGGTGGTAGGTCTTTAGATAATGAATTATTTCTTCTTTTTGCTCATTTTCAATCATAATCACGGGATCAAGATCTTGATATAAATGTTTATTTGATAAATGTATCAAACCGCACCCAAACTTATAAACAATCTGTTCCCAACCACCTTGTTTGATCATTTCCTTATCATTTACTTTCTGCATTTTCTGATTAGCATTCAAAAATCTCCACTCACCAAATTCAACACTATTTTTGACTAAATCCAAAGCATTCGACCTTAACTGAAAACCGCTATTATGGTCTACTAAGTAAGAAACACGTAATAAACTATCTAGTTCTTGCCTTATAATCCCAATGCAAACTCCATAACAATACGCATCATATAGCAAGTTAAAAGATTTTAAATTTTCAGCTGACCTAGCTCTAACCTGCTTAAGAAATTTATCTAATACATGCATTATTTCCGCCAATAAAAAACTCACTTAACAGAGAATATTTTCTAATAATATCAAATACTTTTAGCTTTAAATTTCAAACATATTTCCCTTCTATGAAACCTTATCAAGTTAACATTATCAAATCAATGTAAAGCTGAAGTTACTTCCTTCAATATGTTGTGAATATACGAAATCTAGATTAATTTCCCTAAACTTATTTTCATTTACAAGCCTAGTTAAATATGCATCATCTTGTGGCTTAGGATGAACACCTAAACACCATAAAAACCGATCAGTAGATATCTTAGATCCTTTGATTTTTTCATATTTTTCCATATCTTTAAGCATGTAACGAATACAGTGAGAAATATTTTGATGCTGTTTGATTTCTAAAGGAATTGAACTTTGCTTATATTTTTGACGAATCATGAAATCAATTGAGCAGATATCTTTTTCTTTGGATATACGCTTATCAAATTCAAACCGTACCTCTCTTTCAACAACAGAAATCTTCTCATGTTTATACATAAATATTGCAAATTCAACTTGCAACCAAATTTCCCATCCTTTGATTTCAAATTTTTCAAATTCTATAAGCTTATTAACGATTTTTTCTTGTTGAAAAAACTCATTCGATATGTCCTTTAAAAATTTAAAGTCTTCTTTTAATTGCTTCAACTTATTTACTCTATAATAAAACGACCCCACATCAATGTAGGGTCTTTTTACAACAATATCAAATACTTTTAGCTTAAATTATCAAGCCACATTCCCTTCCAAGAAATCCTGTGCAAAGCGTTGCAATACACCACCCGCTTCATACACATGCACTTCTTCTTCAGTATCCAAACGGCAGGTTACAGGCACTTTAATGATTTCATTTTGACCATTCTCAGTCGAACGCTCAATCACCAAAGTCAAATCAGAACGCGGTGCAATATTACCGATCACACTATACAACTCAGTACCGTCCAACTTTAACGTTTTACGATCCGTTCCAGCTTTAAACTCAAGCGGTAACACGCCCATACCCACCAAGTTAGTACGGTGAATACGCTCAAAACCTTCCGCAACAATCACTTCAACACCAGCAAGACGCACACCTTTCGCAGCCCAGTCACGGCTAGAACCTTGGCCATAGTCCTTACCTGCAACAATGATGAGCGGTTGCTTACGATTCATATAGGTTTCAATCGCTTCCCACATACGCATTACTTCGCCTTCAGGCTCAACACGCGCCTTAGAACCCTGCTTGATCGTACCGTCAGAACGAACCACCATCTCATTGAACAATTTCGGATTGGCAAATGTTGCACGTTGAGCAGTCAAGTGATCCCCACGGTGCGTTGCGTATGAGTTAAAGTCTTCCTCAGGCACGCCCATTTTATGTAGGTATTCACCTGCTGCCGAATCCATCATGATTGCATTTGATGGTGATAAATGATCCGTGGTGATGTTGTCACCCAAAATCGCAAGCGGACGCATATTTGCCAAAGTACGTGGCGCAGCCAAAGCCCCTTCCCAATACGGCGGACGACGAATATAGGTACTTTGCGGACGCCAGTCATATAACGGACTTGCTGCCTGAACACGTTCACCCAAATCAAACATCGGGATATACACTTTTTTGAATTGCTCAGGTTTCACTGCTTCCTTCACCAATGCATCAATTTCAGCATCAGACGGCCAAATGTCTTTCAGGTAAATTGGGTTGCCGTCTTTGTCATTACCCAACGCATCTGTTTCGATGTCAAAACGAATCGTACCTGCAATCGCATACGCCACAACTAAAGGTGGAGAAGCCAAGAACGCTTGTTTTGCGTATGGATGGATACGACCATCGAAGTTACGGTTACCTGAAAGAACTGCGGTTGCATACAAGTCACGGTCAATGATTTCTTGTTGAATCACTGGATCTAACGCACCTGACATACCATTACAAGTTGTACATGCATATGCCACGATACCAAAACCCAATTTTTCTAAATCGTGCAATACACCTGCTTCTTCCAAATACAACGCAGCCGCTTTAGAACCCGGTGCAAAAGAAGTTTTCACCCAAGGTTTACGTACTAAGCCAAGCTCATTTGCTTTACGTGCAAGTAAGCCTGCTGCAACAGTATTACGTGGGTTAGAAGTGTTTGTACATGAGGTGATTGCTGCAATGATGATTGCGCCATCAGGCATTAAGCCTTCAGCTTCTTGAGCTTTAGCCGCTTCTAAATTACCTGCAATACCTTTGGCTTTAAGGTCAGCTGTTGATACACGTGCATGTGGGTTTGATGGTCCTGCGATGTTACGCGTTACAGTAGAAAGGTCGAAACGAAGTACACGTGGGTATTCCGCTTGCTTCATATCAGAAGCCCAAAGACCAATTTCTTTGGCATAAGTTTCAACCAATTTGACTTGTTCAGATTCACGACCTGTTAGGGTTAAATAATCAATCGTGTTTTGGTCGATGTAGAACATCGCTGCTGTCGCACCGTACTCTGGTGTCATGTTCGAAATCGTTGCACGATCACCCACTGACATGCTGTCTGCGCCTTCACCGAAGAATTCTAAATACGCACCAACCACACGTTCTTTACGCAAGAATTCAGTGAGTGCCAAAACGATATCGGTTGCGGTAATGCCTGCTTGACGCTGACCAACAAGCTCGACCCCGATAATGTCAGGTAGACGCATCCAAGAAGCACGACCCAGCATTACATTTTCTGCTTCTAAACCACCCACACCGATTGAAATCACACCCAATGCATCGGTATGTGGTGTGTGTGAGTCTGTACCCACACAGGTATCAGGGAATGCAATACCACCACGGTTTTGAATCACTGGAGACATTTTCTCCAAGTTGATTTGGTGCATGATGCCGTTACCCGCAGGGATCACGTCGACATTTTCAAATGCTGTTTTGGTCCATTCGATGAAGTGGAAGCGGTCTTCATTACGACGGTCTTCAATCGCACGGTTTTTCTCAAAGGCATCTGGGTCAAAACCACCATATTCTACAGCCAGTGAATGGTCTACAATCAACTGAGTCGGAACGACTGGATTGACTTTAGATGGGTCACCGCCTTGGTCTGCAATCGCATCACGCAAACCTGCAAGGTCTACAAGTGCTGTTTGTCCGAGAATGTCATGACATACCACACGTGCAGGGTACCAAGGAAAATCGTGGTCTTGTTTACGGTTGATGAGTTCTTTTAAAGATTGTTCGAGAATGGCTGGGTCACAACGGCGTACCAATTGCTCTGCCAAGACTTTAGATGTGTATGGAAGTTTTGCGTATGCGCCTGGCTGAATATCTTCTACGGCTTGACGCACGTCATAATATTCGAGCTGGGTACCTTGCAGGGGTTTGCGGTAGTTGTTATTCATTACGTGTGCCTCTTGCATCATTTTGTACTGCGTTCTAATGGCTGAATAGTACACTGTCGAAAAGCCATTTCCCAAATCTTTTATATTTCATATAGTTATATATAAAAATAGGGGTTTTAGAAATATTTGGTAACATATTGCTCGATTTATTTTTCTGAAATGTGCATTTTTTATAAAAATAGCGGAAAATAAGCTTAATTCTTTAGTATTAGATTTAAGATAAGTGAGCAATTCATGAGCAATTTAGCTTTCTCCTCGTTTACTTTAATTGGTGTCGATGCACTGAAATTCTTACAAGGACAAGTCACTGTCAATGTTGAAGCTTTGGCTGAAAATGTAAACCAGTACACAGCAATTTGTGATTTGAAAGGTCGTATTCACTTTGGTTTATGGCTTAAAAAACGTAATCCTGAAGAGTTTGAGATCGTAACGACGCAAGATCAGGCTGAGGAATTTGCCAAACATATTAAAAAATATGGTGCTTTTTCTAAGATGAAACTTGAACAAGTTGGACATGTTTTTCCAACAGTGAATGGCACGACAACTCACTTTTCTGACGTTGAAACTGATATCTCTGCATGGAAAATTGCTGCGATTCAAACAGGTCAAGCTTATATTGATCAAACGATTGAAGGTGTTTTTCAACCACAAGAACTCCGTTTACATCAACGTGGTGGTGTCAATTATGACAAGGGCTGTTATTTGGGTCAGGAAGTGATTGCCCGTCTTTGGTTTAAAGCAAAACCGAAAGCATGGTTACATGTGATTCAAGGTTCAGGTGCTGCTCCTGCTCAAGCTGAGCAACTGAATAAAGGCGTTCAAGTGGTCAATAGCACTGCTTTTGAAAATGGTTTTATTGCGCTTGTGGTGGCTCGACCTGAAGCTTTGGCTGAGCTTGAAGTGACTGTTTTAGACTTACCTGAAAGTTTAAGTGGTGATGTGGCTCGTCCTGTTTAAAAAACATAGATCACGTGAAAAAAAGCGTGATCTTCTTTTCCAAAGTAGATGATCATTATGAAATGTGCGCCTGCTGATTTATCTTTTTTATTTCAATTACCTTATTTAACATTAGCTCGTCATCAAACAGCTCTTCCATTTTTATTACATCATGTTCAACTCGCTGATGAACTAAGCAATATTTTAACTGCTTATCCAAATTTAAAATATCAACCTTTAGATTTTTATTATATTTTACATAAATCTCTGAGCATTATTGATGAAGATGTCATAACTGACTTAATGTCAAAATATGGATGGCAAGGAAAAATCATTGCCGCCTTTTTATGTTTTTTAGCACCTGATCCAAGCTACAAAAATACGATCAACAATGCTATACAACATACTCCTAAAAGGAATCAATGGTTATTGCATCTCGCTTTATCTGAGTTCTGCTCAGACAATACCACCCCATATTTTTCAAATGAAATCTATACGTGTTTTAAAAATTTCCGAAAGAATTTAATACCCATCCGTCAAGCAAGATCAATCCGTAAAATCCCATATGAAAATTTAGAAACAGTAGAACAGCAACAAAAACTTTTGCTAAAAGAAATTTACAACTCCAAAGGCAAGGAAGCTGCTCATCAATTCATGAGGAATTCGATTTTTTATAATCTATTTTTTAGTTTCAAATAGAGCAATTATGAAAGTCATTTTCAAATCAAAATTAAGAGTTCTACGAGTATATTTTAACAAGCATCTAATATGTAATTGAAAATAGACAAAAATAGCCTCTAAAATTGATGACTAATCTTTCTTCCTCACATAATAAACCACCCCACCCCGATCATCGGAAAAATAAAATGAATTTGCATCAATTTTATAAATATCAGCAGGTCGACCATTTACTTTTTTACCCACTAAAAAACCATCCATAAAGGTTTCAAGTTTTTGCCCTTTACGCATCATCACAATTTTATAACCATGACCAATCTTTGCATCGGTTGAACCGTGTAATACGACTAAAAAAGCATTTTTAATCGTGTCATCCGTGTTCGGATCATCAAAATAATCAAAACCTAAGGCAGAAGAATGCGATGGGAAATAGGCATAAGGCGATGGCACATTTTTACAGCCTGAGGCACGTTTAAACTTAGGGTCTGCAAAAACTTTTCCACCCGCTGAATAACAAGATGGCCAACCATAATCAGTATTCGCTTTTAGTGCATAAAATGTTTCATCAGGTTTATTTTTCCCTAAATGATCTGAGCCTTGATTGGTGGCAAATAAAAAGTTGCCAATCCATTTCAAACCCACTGCATTACGTAAACCTGAAGCATAAATTTTCTGCTCTGAACCATCAGGGTTCATTTCCAAAACAGTTGCCCGAACTTGTTCTTTCTCTACACAGGCATTGCAACTTGAACCGACTGAAACATAAATTTTACCATTGCCACCAACTGCTATCGTTCGTGTCAGATGCCAACCGCCATATTTATAACTTAAGCCATAATCAGGAAAAGTCGCCAGAACTTCAGACTTAGCCGAAGGTTTTATTTCACCTTGCGTGAATTTACGACGGGTGAGTTGATGGGTTTCTGCAATATAGATCCAATCCTGCCCGCCCGCATCTGTATAAAATTGTACTGAGTTTGGATTTTTTAAACCTGTCAGATAAGGTGTGATTTTGCTGAACTTTCCTGTTTGTGGATTCCATTCATCTAAAATATAAATACTGCCTTTATTATTATCAGACAGGTCATACATATCGGTGACAAACATTCTACCGTCTGGAGATTTAGCAAAAAAACGTACACGTTTTAAGCCTTCCGCAGCAGGAATAATCTCGTAATTTGCAGGTAAATTTAAGGAAAATTGCTGACCATTTTTCAGGTGAATTGGATGTGGAACCAATTTTGGTTGCTCAGCGAAAATGCTTGTTGAACACATTAAGCTGATGAGTAATATTGACCCTATTTTTATCATTATTGCATTCATCTAATTCAATATGAATTTTTATAATATAAACTGAATAAACAACAGATCACAAGATTCTTTTAAAAAAGAAAAAATCAAGCTATATGATTGTTTTATATAATTTTAAAATAAATTAAAAATCAAGTTTACAATTTTAAAGCATGCATCTACATCAGTGTGCCATATCTCGATTTAAAGTCAGTGAGCCGCAAAGCTTACTTTACTGCTCAACTCAATGATTTAACTCAGTTAAAGTAAATATTCTTGTCTTAAAAACCATGAAACAGCTTATTCATATCTTTACAAACATAGTCTTTAAAATGATAGGCACGGGCATGTTTTGCATCAAATTTTGCCGTCAAATCGCCTTTTTGAAAAATATAAACCCGATCTTCTTTACTGATCAGATATTCACTGCCCAATTTCATCAATAAAGCATCAATTTTATCTGCATCTGCAATACTTTCATCTTCAAACACTTTTGAATAATTGCGCTTAATGGTTTTAATAAACATGCTCTACTCTACAGTTCAATTGAATAGGAGAATTTAAACAAAATCTACAGCAAAAACCTATTTGAAAATGCAACAAAAGCGGTCATTCCTCTATTTCAATCTTGTCTAAAGCGAAGGATGCCGATAAAATTGCCACATCATGTGTTATCGCGGCTGCTGAACCCGATCAACTCATGAGTTTTAAAATAATGGACACTCACTATTTAGTTTTAGAGCAAACCAAAGCACCACCACACACCCCAAAACGTAACCGAGCATGGCGACGTAAAAACAAATATACTCATCTACGACGGGATGCTCGACATCATCCCTCAATGTTTAAGCCTGAAAAGAAATTTAAGTTCATGGCAGGACGACCATTTAAACTAAAAAGAGCCATGCGCTTAGGCTTTGAATATCCACGAATTTCCAACCAACAACGACGGCTCAATGCTCAACATGAATATTGGAATTCCATCAATTGAATATTCTTTTTATTTGTAGTCGTAACCAATGGCGTAGTCCCACCGCAGAGCATGTTTTTGCCGTGGGCTATGGCATTAAAACTCGCTCGGCAGGTACCAGTCGTCACGCGAAACATACCCTGTCATCCAAAGATATTGCTTGGGCAGAACTTATTTTTGTCATGGAACAAAAGCATAAGCAAAATATCAAAGAAAAGTTTCCCAAACAGTTACAACATAAAAAAGTCATTGTGCTTGATATCACTGATGACTATCACTATATGGATGCCGCGCTAGTTGAAATTTTACAAGATGTTGTTCCACCCTACTTAGATGATTTTGCATAAATTTTAATAATTTTTCTCAATAAAATAATTACAGGAATAGACTATATTTTTTTAAATAGCTAGCCCAATATCAAGCCAATATTTTTTCGAGATTGATTATGAAAACGTGGTTCACTGCGCTGAGTCTGAGCTTTTTTGCCATGACTGCAAGTCATGCAGACATTAAAACCGTAGAAAAAAATCTTAAACAAAATTTTCCAGATATTCCTGTTAAATCTGTCAGAACATCTGCTGTGAAAGATATCTATGAAGTCTATATGGGTGGGCGCATTGTCTATACCACCGATGATGCAAAATACTTTTTTGTCGGTAATCTCATTGATTTAAAACAGCAAAAAAACTTAACAGAAGAAAGTATGCAAGTTTTAAGTAAAATAGACATTGCACAACTTCCACTGAACCAAGCCATTAAAAAAGTCAAAGGTAAAGGTGAACGTGTCATCTATTTATTTAGTGATCCTGACTGTCCATATTGTCAAAAATTTGAGCATGAACTCCAAAAAATTGACAACTTGACTGTGTATTTATTCTTGTATCCAATTCCAACTTTGCATCCTAATGCAGTGAATATTGCTAACCAAATTTGGTGTTCAAAAAACCCATATCAAGCATGGCTCGACTATACACTTGAGAAAAAACAACCCTCAAATCATAAAGTATGTGCTACACCCATCACGAAAATCGCAGACTTAGGCAAACAACTTGAAGTTGAGGGTACACCGACCTTTTTCTTAAAAGATGGTACTCGTATTTCAGGTATTCGTAGTGCAGAAGACTTAGAAAAAATTCTAAAATAAAACTATCAGGATGGTGACGATTCACCTACGCTTCACCATCCTTTTTTACAATCACAATATCATTTTCGAAACTTATTTTTTCAGTTATATTTAACCTCTGACACCTGTGAAATTATTTTCATACATTCATACTTTTATTGATTATTTTCGCTGTAAAAAAACATCATAAACCTTTATTTTTAAGAACTTAAAACGATGAAAAAAAATCTAATCACCTGCGTAATCTTAAGCCTAACACCATTGACTTTTTCGACTGCCAAAGACGTAGTGATAGAGCCTCGTATTGCTACCTCACCCGTTGAAATCATGCCACGCCCCATTCAAATTATCACAGCAAAAAATGAAACAGCAATTCAACTGAAAAGTGTCAAAACACAAGTGGAAATCATCAATGGTTTAGCTGAAACAACCGTGGAAATGCAATTATATAATCCGAATACGCGACCACTAGAAGGAAATTTAGAGTTCCCATTGCAAGAAGGTCAACAAATTACGGCGCTGGCTTTGGACATCAATGGTGAAATGCGTGATGCTGTACCTGTGCCCAAAGCCAAAGGACAGCAAGTGTTTGAAGCCATTGAACGGCGTAATGTAGACCCTGCTTTGCTTGAACAGACTCAAGGCAATAATTTTAAGCTGCGAGTCTACCCGATTCCTGCACAAGGTACGCGCACGGTTCGTATTCGTTACCAAGAAGCGTTAAGCCAGAGTTCACAAGATAAACGCTATCGCTTACCCTTACAATTTGCCAATCAAGTGCAAAATTATCAGCTTGAGATCAGCATAAAAGGTGTTGAAAATATACCTAAAAGTGAGCAGTTAACCTTTACTCGCAACGCAAAAAATGAATATCGTGCAACGCTTAAAAATCCAAAACTCACCGATCTCAAACACATCGATATTTTGATTCCTACTAGTCAACAAGCCCAACTATTTACACAACATTTTAAAAATGCTGATTATTTTTATGCCGAAATTCCTGTCGTGGATATGTCACAAGCACGTCCGCTACCAGAAAATATTGGCATTTTATGGGATGCGTCTTTGTCTGCTCGACAACGTGATCTACAAAGTGAACTTGCCTTACTCGATGCATATTTTCAAAAGATACAAAATGCGACCGTTGAATTAACTCTGTTACGTTATAAAGCCTCTGCACCACAAAGCTTTAAAATTAAAAATGGAGATTGGTCAGCACTGAAAAAGTTCTTGGAAAATGTAGTATACGATGGGGCAACGCATCTTTCTGACTGGAAAAACAACAGCAATATTCAAGAATATTTATTGTTTAGTGATGGCTTAGACAACTATGGTCTGCAACAAAACATTCAACTCAGTGACAAGCAACGTTTATATACGATTCAAGGCAATGCCCTGAACTTAGATCATCAACAATTACGTCAACTTGCCGAAAAAAATCATGGGCAATATCTATTTTGGCAAAATACAAATGAGTTTAAACAAGCACAACATGCCCTACTCCATGATCAAAGCCGTTTAATTCAAGTCGATGGTAATGGCATCAGTGAATTATATATTCCATCGTATTTTCCTGAAAATGGAATTGTGCGCGTGTTTGGCAAATATTCACCTCTGGTCGGGGATCAAGCCGCCTTAAAGCTAAAATTAAACAATGGCGAGCAACAACAAACTTTACAATTGCCCTTTAACAGCAGTTTGAACAGTCAACAAGTCGCAGCACTTTGGGCAAAACAAAAAGTCGCACAACTACTGCCACAAGCAACGCTGAATGAACAAGCCATTCAAAGCCTTGCACAAGACTTTAACCTTGTGACGCCTAACACCTCTTTGATTGTCTTAGAAAATTTAGATGATTATGTGCAATATAAAATTCAACCACCTGCAAGCTTAAAAGCGGAGTATGAACAACGCATCACTGCTCAACAACAAAGTATGCAGCAAAAACAGCAGCAAGCTCTTGCCCGCAGTATTGATGAATATAAAGAACATCAACATTGGTGGGAAAAAGATTTTCCAAAACAAAAAATCAAGCCAAGTCATGCCGAAAAAATGGCCAATGCACCTGTAGTTGAAGTTGCACCTGCTCCTCAAATGCCCGCACCTGTCTCTGCTGAATATGCAGCAGATGCAATTGCGACAGATTCAGTTGCGGCTACAACCGAAACAAGAGAAGTTTTACAAAGCCGCAGTCAAAAGGCACAGCAACGCAGCAGCAATACACCACAAAATATTACGATTGAGATTCAGCCGTGGAAAGATGACGCACCCTATGTCGCACGTTTAGAAAAAGCATCGAAACAACAAGCGTACCAAATCTATTTAGATGAACGTGAAAATAACTTAAACAATCCATCATTTTATTTAACTGTTGCGGAGATTTTTAAGCAAAAAGGCTTACATGATGAAGCCGTTTTGGTCATTTCAAATTTAGCTGAATTAAACCTGGAAAATCGTCATGTTCTACGATTATTGGGTCAGCAGCTCATGTTGCTCCAACAATATGAGGATGCGATTGTGATTTATCAAAAAGTTTTAAACATGGCAGAAGAAGAGCCACAATCTTGGCGTGATCTTGCTTTGGCCTATGCAGAAAACAAACAATATGATGATGCAATTCGCACCATGTACCATGTGGTAAGTCATGAATGGGATCAGCGTTTTGGTGGTATTCATTTAATTGCTGTAGATGAATTAAACAACTTTATTGCCAAAGCACCAAACAGCCCTGCGATCAAAGACATCGACAAAAAATTAATTCGTAATCTACCTGTGGGAATTCGTGTGGTACTGACATGGGACAGTGATAATTCAGATATGGATTTGTGGGTGATCGACCCGAATCAGGAAAAAACCTATTACTCAAATCGTCATAGTGCACAAGGCGGTAAAATTTCCAATGATTTCACAGGGGGTTATGGTCCTGAAGCATTTTGGTTAAGGCAACCCATGAAAGGTGAATACAGCATCAAAGCACATTATTATGGTGACCGTCAGCAAATCGTGACTGGACCGACGACTGCATTTGTGCGCTTAATTCGTGATTGGGGAACCTCAAAACAAAGCGAAGAAATTTTACGAGTGAAAATGACCAAAGATCGACTGCAAACAGGTGAAGATGGTGCAGTATTGATTGGTAAATTTAAGGTGAATTAAGAAGCCATTGTGAAGTACAACATCTGTTTAATAATCACTTTTTTGAATAGATGTTGTCACCTACACAATATATTCTTATAAATAACATTAAATAACAAATATTTAAAAACAAAATATTTTGTATACATTTTCACACCTATTCATCTGTTTGCCTCACAATACCATACAAAAATTAAAGAAAAACACGCCTTTTAAGGCTTTACATCTTATTTTTAGAGCACTTATGATGAAGCCACGAAAACTACAAAATTTCTTTCAGGAAGAAATGCTTCAATAAGGTTATGTATCAATGAAAAAAATTCTACTCTCTGCATTACTCAGTTTTTCTTGTGTAACTGCTTTTGCAGCACCACAAGCCTCATCTGTCGATCCCAAATTTGCAAAAGTTGAACAACTGATTCAAAAGAAAGATTTTAACGCAGCCTATAAAGAACTTGAAAGCATTGCTAAAACAGGTGATGCACAAGCTTTATATAATTTGGCATTTTTAACTCAAGCAGGTCAAGGTACTACAGTTGACACTAAAAAAGCCTTGCAATACTACCAACAAGCGTCTGACAAAGGTTATTCTGTTGCAAGTTATGCACTTGCCAAAGCCTATCAAACAGGTGAATTAGGCGTTCAAGTCGATCAAAACAAAGTTCGCCAATACTTAGAGAAGTCCTCAAAACAAGGTTATGACGATGCCACTGTCGAATATGCTGTACAACTTTTCTCTGAAGACAAAGCAGAATCAGACAAATTGGCACTGCAAAAGTTAGATCCTTTAATTAAAAAAGGGAATATGCAAGCGATCCACGCTAAAGCACTGTATGACATTAGCCAAGGATTTAAAAATAAGAAAATCGAATCTGTACAGCAAGGCATCAAGTCCATCCAAACACTTGCACAAAAAGGCTATATTCCTGCTTTGTTAGCAATGGCAAATATGATGGTAAAAGGCGAAATCATTGAACAGAATTTACCTGAAGCAAAAAGAATTTATGAAGCTTTAGCCAAACAAAATGTGCCTACAGCCAAAGAAGCTGTTGAAGCGATCAATAAAATGATTACCAATAAAGCTGCGAATCCTGCAAAAAAATAGATATCCCCATATCATATAGACTTAAATCTTTTAAAATGGCAGTCAAATTGACTGCCATTTTTTCTTGATAATACATTGTAAAATAAAAATTATTTAAAAATCCATTCTCGTATTTCACAACTTCCCCACTCAATATCTGTAATCTTTTGTAAATTAATCTTGCTAAATAAATAGTCTTTGTGACACTATATTTATATAGGCCATAAGCCACCATATAGAGATGTAAAGATGTCTATTCAAATTAAAGATTCAAATAACAAAATAATTGCTGTGAAGACCAGACAATTTTCAGGCGGAGAACGTCACGTACAGTTCGAAGCAGATGAACTCACGCAACGTCAAGGTCAGGTTTATATTCAAGCCAAAATCAAGAATAGTCAGGATTTGATGGATTATTTGTTGATTGAAAATGTATTGATGAATCAAGGTTTAACAATCAATTTGGAAATTCCGTATTTTCCTTATGCACGTCAAGATCGTATTTGTGCAACAGGTCAGGCATTTTCACTCGACATTATGACCAAACTTTTGAATATCAATACTGAGCAATTTCCAAAGCAACGTCATTCCATCAAAGTTTGGGATGTGCATAGTGTGGTATCTGAAAAACTATTGGGCGAAAACACATTATTTAATAAAGTGATTAATGTTCAACCTAGTGAAATTATTTTAAAAAGCCAAGCCTTAACAGATATTTTAACAGCTCAAGATACAGTATTGATTTGCCCTGACGCAGGTGCAAAACAGCGTACTCAAGGCATTGCGGATGTAATCAATGCTCATCGAGCAAGCAATATTGAAATTGTATATTGCGAGAAAAACCGTGATCCAGTCACAGGTAAAATTCAAAACTCACATGTGAATGCGACTGATTTATCAGGCAAAACAGCAGTCATTACAGATGACATCTGTGATGGTGGTGCAACCTTTATTGGTATAGCCGAAGAATTGAAAAAGTTAAATTGTCAACATGTGGTGCTCTATGTCACACATGGCATTTTCAGTAAAGGTTTGGCTGTATTTGATGGAAAAGTTGATCGGATTTTTACAACAGACAGTTTCCCTCAAATCGCCAATGAAAAACTATCAGTGATTCATTTTGACAGCAACAATTGATTGCAATACCCCAAAACAGAAAACAACTCAACCCAATGAATGAAAAGATTTACAGCGGAGAATAACAATGAGCTTAAAATTAAATCCATTGAATGCAATCGACTTTTATAAAGCAGACCACAGACGCCAATACCCTGCTGGCACTGAATATGTCTATGCCAATTTCACACCACGTTCTTCACGTTTGGCGAAAATGTTGCCCGATTTTGATGACAAAATCGTATTCTTTGGCTTGCAAGGTTTTATTAAACACTTTTTGATTGATACTTGGAATGAAGGCTTTTTCCAACAAGATAAAAACAAAGTGGTTAACGCCTATAAACGTCGTATGGACAATGCTTTGGGGGATGGTGCTGTTCCCGTCGATCACATTGAAGCTTTACATGATTTAGGTTATTTGCCTATTCGCATTAAAGCCTTAGAAGAAGGCAGCCGTGTCAATATGAAAGTGCCTGTATTAACTATTATGAATACTCTGCCTGAATTCTTTTGGTTGACGAATTATTTGGAAACAGTACTGAGTGCTGAATTATGGAAAAGCTGTACCACTGCAACCATTGCTTTTGAATACAAACGTTTATTGACTGAATATGCAATTAAAACAGGTGCACCTTTGGATTTTGTTCCAATTCAAGGACATGATTTTAGTAGCCGTGGCATGAGTGGTATTTATGATGCAACCCAGTCAGGTGTAGGTCACCTAACCAGTTTTATCGGGACAGATGCGGTGTCTGCGATTGATTATGCTGAGGAATATTACAATGCTGACGGTGTCATCGGTGTTTCTGTCCCTGCAACTGAGCACAGTGTCATGTGTATGGGCAGTGAAGACAATGAAATTGAAACGTTTCGTCGGTTAATCACTGAACTGTATCCTTCTGGTGTGGTCAGTATTGTGTCGGATACTTGGGATTTTTGGCGAGTGATCACTGAGTTTACGGTGGAGTTAAAAGCTGAAATTCTTGGTCGCCAACCAAATGCAATGGGTTTAGCAAAACTGGTGTTCCGTCCTGACTCAGGCGACCCTGTTAAAATTTTGTGTGGTGACCCTGATGCAAAAATCGATAGCCCTGCGTATAAAGGCGCTGTGGAATGCTTATGGGAAATCTTTGGTGGTACAACAACAGATAAAGGCTATAAAGTTTTAAATGAACGTGTCGGTTTAATCTATGGTGATTCGATTACTTTAGAACGTGCTTCAAACATTCTTCAACAATTGGAAGCCAAAGGCTTTGCATCGAATAACGTGGTGTTTGGAATTGGGAGTTATACTTATAATTACATGACTCGTGATACTTTTGGTTTTGCTGTCAAAGCCACTTGGGGACAGGTCAATGGCGTTGCTCGGGAGTTGTTTAAAGACCCGATCACTGACTCAGGGATTAAAAAATCGGCAAAAGGTTTACTGCGCGTTGAAAAATCAGCAAATGGTTTTGAGTTATTTGATCAGCAATCTGTCGAACAAGAGCAACAAGGCGAGTTAAAAACAGTGTTTGAAAATGGTCAGTTGATTCGTGAATGTCGCTTGGATGAGATTCGAGCTAGATTAGCTTCAAACTTATAAATATGCGAATGCTCTCCTTGTAACAAAATTGGTTTCAAGGAGAGTAAATTTATCCATAAGAAATTTTAGCAATCATCTACCCACAATTCATAATGGTCTAGATGATTATTTTTAAAATAAAATGTAATTGATTTATATTCGTCTTGTTCTGATGAAGCACTGAAACGATTTGGATTTCCTTCATCTGACGTAATCTTGCCTTTAAAGATTTTTTGAAAATTGGCTTTGGTCATCGAGCTATCTATTCTTTTACCATAGAAAATTACGGCATTATTTTTAGCCATGCGAACGGTTTGAATTCGATTATTGTCATTGACCGTAAATGATCCAAAATCATGTTCATCTGGAAAATTTCCACCATTACATTCATCTGGCTCACCTTTAATCACTTTTATGGGCTTTGGTAGTGTTTTTAGATTCAAATCAAATGAATGATATGTTTTACCATTGATCACAGGTTGAATGGTTTTATCTGCAAAGGTTAAAGTCGAAACGCAACATAATACTGAGATAAATAACGTTTTAGTGCTCATTGTCTGTTCTTATTAAATTTATCTATGAATCGACATCATAAAGACTCGGTTTCAAACAAACAAGTTGGAAAATACTTGGCGAATATCCCCCTACCCTGTAATAATCCGAATACTCATCCACGTTAAAAATAAAGCGAGCCAGACCGTGATGTTTACATCTGAACAGGATTTTTTATACAACTATAATAAAAAAGACTTTGATGCACCTTTGTTCACGGTGGATATGGCAATTTTTTCTGTTGATGCAGGTCAACTGCAAGTGTTGCTGATCAAACGTTCTAACTTTCCTCAAAAAGATCAATGGGCTTTGCCGGGTGGTTTTGTCGATTTGTCGAAAGATACCGATTTGATGGCTTCTGCTCATCGTAAATTGGTGGAAAAAACAGGACTTCAGTCACCACATTTGGAACAAGTCGCGACTGTTGGCAATGCTACACGTGACCCACGGGGGTGGGCAGTGACATCTTTGTATTTTGCGCTGATTGATTTTAAAGCCTTTCAACGCGTTGCCAATGAACAGACCGAGCAAAAGCAAACCGAGTATAGTGAATGGTTTTCTATTGCCGATGCTAAAAAATTGGATTTAGCCTTTGATCATTTACAGCTTTTGGATTTGGCGGTAGAGCGTCTAAGCAGTAAAGCTCGTTATACAGCACTGCCTGCGAGTTTAATGCCTGAACTCTTTACCCTGACTGAATTACAGCAGATTTATGAAATCATTTTAGGGCAAAGTTTGGAGAAAAAATCCTTTAGACGTCGTATGATTGAAGCGGGTGCGGTTGAAGAAACAGATCAATCCAAAATTGCAGGCAAACGCCCTGCGCAGTTATACAAATATGCTTTGGACAATTTTGATTTTCATTTTCCACGCATTTTGGAATATCCGAGGGAAAATCACACTGAAAAGTAATCATTAGAGTATAAAATGCATTTAGAACTTAAACTTTTTTTTTGGATGGGTACAAATCAATCCAAATGTAGGATCAATTTTAAATCTTTAATTTAAACGATCAAAGCTGTGGCATATAAAATATTGGCAAACTCGACTCATAGAAAACATGCTAAATTATATATAGCATTTCAAACACTTGAATTCACATGACTGTACGCTTTCTTCATACTTCCGACTGGCATTTGGGACAATTTTTCTATAACCATTCCCGTCACTATGAACATGAGCAATTTTTGGCATGGTTACTTGAGCAAATCAAAGAAAAACAACCGCATGCTTTACTCATTGCAGGTGATATTTTCGATGTCATCAACCCCGCATCTGCTGCACAAAAACAACTTTATCAATTCCTCGCCGATGCACATGACCTCGCCCCACACATACAAACCTTGATGATTGCAGGGAATCATGATTCGGGTTATCGCATTGAACAAGTTGAACCTTTACTTGAAAAATACAATGCTAAAACTGTCGGTGTGATCCACAAAAATAATGAAGGTTCAATTGATTTAGACCGTTTACTTATTCCTATTTATGATACAAAAAATGATGAAAATAAAAAAATTGTTGCTTGGTGCTTAGCTCTACCCTTTTTACGTCCTGCTGAAATTACAGGTTTCAATGAGCAAACCACCAACAACCAAAACGCAATTGCTTATTTACATCAACAGATTATTGCCGAAGCAATCAAACGAAAAACAGCTGATCAAGCCTTGATTTTGATGTCACATGCACACATGCAAGGTGGCGAAACGTCGGACTCAGAACGCCCAATTATTATTGGCAATGAAGAGGCACTTTCCACTGCCCTGTTTGATGATGTGATCGACTATGTTGCGCTTGGGCATTTGCATAAACCGCAAAAAGTGGGCAAAGATCATATCCGTTATAGTGGTTCTCCGATTCCACTTTCATTTAGTGAAATCAACTATAAACATCAAATCGTTGAAGTCACCATTGATCCGAAAAAAACGGATGAATCTCGTTTTAAATATGAACCGATTTTTATTCCTCGCAGTGTGCAACTGCATAAAATCAAAGGGGAATTAACCGAAGTTTTTGTTAAACTCAAAGCCTTGCCAAGTGGTGAAATTGACAATATTGACCATCGTGAATATGTCGATATTGAGTATCATACCGCTGTGCCACCACAACCGAATTTAAGACAACAATTTGAAGATGCTTTACCAAAAGATCGCTACCGCTTAGTGCGAATTTCTCGACAATATTTAGCTTCTGAAAAATCGGGCAATGAACAATCTCAAATTAGTTTAGAACCACCAACGCCAAAAAAACTCTTTGAACAAATTTGGCAAAAGCAAGGTTATGCCACTGATGATGCTGTGCTAAAAGACTTTCTAAGCTTGGTACAAGAAGCCGAAAAATCACTTGAAAATGAGCATGAAGGTTAAGGATTTGCCATGAAAATTTTATCTATTCGTATAAAAAATTTGGCATCTCTTGCAGGTGAGCATTTTATTGATTTTGAATCCGAACCTTTAGCTTCCGCAGGCTTAGTAGCAATCGTCGGGAAAACTGGTGCAGGAAAATCGACCATTTTAGATGCCATGTGCCTTGCGCTGTTTAATAAAATTCCACGTTTAAAAGACAGTGATGGTAAGTTGCAAGATGTTGATGGCACAGAACTTTTAACCAATTCTCCTCTAACCGTATTACGACGTGGCACGGCGCATGGTTTTGCTGAACTGACCTTTGTCGCTCAGGATCAAAAACATTATCTTGCCCGTTGGGAACTGAAACGTTCACGTGAAAAAGCAGATGGAAAACTGCAAAGCGTACAACGTTATCTAAAATGTATAACCGATGGTGTGGTCGTTGCAGACAAAGCCAAAGCCGTGGATACAAGCATTTTCAAAATCACACAATTGAGCTTTGAACAATTCACCCGTGCCGTCTTACTCGCACAATCAGAAGTCACCGCATTTTTAAAAGCCCGTGATAATGAACGTGGTGAATTACTTGAATATTTAACTAATTCTTCAATCTTTGGCAAAATTGGTCAATTGGCTTTTGAGCGCACCAAAGCTGTTGCAGTCAAACGCAAAGAACTTAAAAATTTACTGGGTCATATTGAAATTTTATCTGATGATGAAGTGGCTGAATTATCAAATCAATATCAACAGGTTGAGGCAGAATATAAAAAATTTGAGTCTGAAAAAACGCGACTCACTGCACAACAACAATGGTTTGAACGCAAGCAACAACTTGAAAGTGAAATTTTGGTTAAGCAACAGTTTGTTGATACACAACTCAAAGCACAACAAGATTTAGCACCTGAACGTGAGCGTTTGCATCGTTTAGAAATCTTTTCTGAAATTCGCTCAACCGTATTTCAACAGCAACAATTACTCAAAGCTGAACAACAACTTGCACCAAAAATTCAAAAGCAACAGCATTTATTTAATGAGTTAAAAAATCAGTTTGATATACAAAAAACTGCGTTTGTTCAGGCTGAAACTGCATTAAATGAATTACAAAATTTTGAAAGTGTTCATTTTGAATCCATCAATCAAGTCCGTCATTGTAATACTGAGCGTGATCGAATCGGAGTTGAATTTAAGAAAACTCAAACGAAACTGAATGAATTAGAAAGTAATCAGCAACCTTTATTTGAACAGAAAAAAAACCTTGAACGACAGATTCAGCAGATTACTGAACAGCAAAGTTTAGTGAATAAAAACCTTGCTGAAACACAAAAATTTTCGAGTTTAGATCAGGGGTTAAATGCGCATCTACAACAACTCAATCAATTTATTCAGCAATATCAGAATATTGAAAATCAGTTCGGAAATTTAACACAAGCTGAACAGCAATTATCTGTTCAAAAAACTCAGCATAAGCAAACCATTGAACAAAACGGAACGATTGAGCAATTAGAGCTTCAAATTGAGCAAGCTCGTCAGCAACGTGAGCAAAAAATTCAGCAACGTAATCAACTGGATTTAATTCAGCAAAAATTAACGCATTTTTTTGAATTAAAAACTGAATCGCAATGCTTGAATGATCAATTGCAAACTGCATCAACGCAACTTGAGCAATCTGAAAAAGAAGCATTACAAGCTGAGCAAGACTTTCAAGCTGCAAAAACCGAACGTCAAAAATTACAGGAGATTTTGCAACAGCAACGTCTATTACATGCTGAAAATATTGAACATTTACGTGCTGAGTTGCAAGATGGTGAACCTTGCTTAGTTTGTGGTAGTACCTCACACCCTTATAAAGTGGATGATGCTGCTGTATCTAAAGCCTTATTCGAACTGCAACAGCAACAAGAACAGCAAGCCATTATCAAAGAACAAGAAGTATTTAAAATTTGGCAAAATTCTCAGCAAGTATTCACCAAATTTAAAACGGAACGAGAACAACTCGATTCATCTATTCAAAGTAATGCTAATAAAGTTGCTGTTGCTCAAAATACGCTACTTGCACAAGTTGATGCTATTAAAATCAAATTGAATTTAACTCAATCTCAAGTTGAAATTTCGGCTGAAATCAAACAACTTTTTGAACAATATCAGGCTGATATTCAGCAGATTGAAATGCAATCGAATCAATGGATTCAAAGTATTAAAACTCAGCAACAGCTCAATCAAAATATCCAACACGCTGAAAATTTATTGGATAAAGCAACTCAATTACAACATCAGGTTCAGCATATTGTCAGCGCATTATCCGATGCTGAAAAACATACATGGCAACAACACAGTACGGCGACAGCACAACAGATTTTTAATCAACTCAATCAACGCTTAAGAAATTTAGAACAAGCTGCAAAACTGCTCAAAGATTTTGATCAATTTAACCAACAATTGCATGCGTTGACTTTGAATATTGAACATATTTCGAAGCAAGTAACGGATACGAAACAAGCATTGGATGAAATCAAAGCCAAAGGCTTGCAAAATACAGAAACGGCGAAACAACTGATTTTGCACATGACAGGTTTAAGTGATGTAAAACCGAATGAGTGGCTCATTCAGCATGATCAAAAACGCCTGCAAATACAAAATCAGTATCAACAACTCAAACAAAGCTTTGAACAGTTGCGCGTTCAATTTGAGCAAGAGAAAAGTCAACTTGATCAACTCAATGCACAATTACAGCAGAATCAGAACAATGCTCATGCAGTGAATATTGAGATTCAAAATTGGTCGAATCATCATTCTGATTTTCAAACGACAGATTTGACCGAACTCTTACAGATCAGCCCTGTTCAAGAACAGCAAATCCGTCAGCAAGTTCAAAATGCTGAACGTTTGTTAAATGAAGCCAATTCCGCATTTAAAACCATGCAAGAACAATTGACTGAACATGCCAAACATCAGCCTGAAAATGAGCTGATACAACTACAGCAATTGATTGCAGAAAATGCTGAAAGTTTAAAATCACAATTGGACGTTCGAGACCAACTCAAACTCAAACTTGAATTGCATCAACAGAATGTAGCGAAGCAAAAACAATTTGCGGATCAAATCCAAGAAGTACAACAAGAGGAACACCGCTGGGGCAAAATTTCAGGCTTAATGGGCGATGCCACAGGTAAAAAATTCCGTGATTATGCACAGCAATATAATTTGGATATTTTACTTGAACACGCCAACCAACAATTGGCGATGCTCTCGCAGCGTTATACCTTAAAACGTTTGGACAACTCACTAAGTCTAGCCATTATTGACCATGATATGGATGGAGAAACCCGTTCTGTGGCTTCACTGTCAGGAGGTGAGTCATTCTTGACAGCGCTTGCACTATCACTTGCAATTGCCAATATGGCATCAGGTTCAATGAAAATAGAATCGCTGTTTATTGATGAAGGTTTTGGGACACTCGATGCTTCATCTCTACATATGGTCATGAATGCACTCGATCAACTGCAAAATCAGGGGCGTAAAGTTGTGCTGATTTCACATATACAGGACATGCATGAACGGATTCCAGTGCAGATTCAGGTCAAGCCTTTAGGTGCAGGCGCAAGTACCATTGAAGTGGTCAGTTAAAAAATAGCAACCTGTTGGTTGCCATTTTTGAATCATATGATTTATATATGCCTAACTTTCATCAGGTTTGACATTCCAACCTTCAATTTTTTTCTAATGCATCTAAAGTCACGTCATAATTGCTAAGAAATTCTTCTGCTGTTGCTTGTGTTACAATAAGATTTTTCAATGAATCTTCATGACCATGCGCAAATACAATTGTCGTATTTAAAAAAATAATCCCAAAACCAACGTGATTATTTCTTCATAACATTATGTTTTATTAAAGGTATTTTCTACTTAAAAAAAACACCTTAACTCTCGTGTCTTTTCAATCACGATCTGCTGGGAATGCATTCGGTGGCGGTGCATATTTATTGGTCTGTTTCTGCTCTTCCTCTGGTGCTTTTAACTCATAGACCACTGTACCAATGATCCCTGTATTTTGAATTGAACCATTGTCCGAGTTTGCTGCATACGATTCTTCAGGTTTTCCAAATGTAAATGAAGCCACTGCATCAGCACTTTTACGGAAGCCTTCAATGGTTAAAGTATCATGGGCATGTAAGACATAACCTGAATTACTGATTGATGCTGTACTACCATCAATCACATCCACACCATCCACACTCGTCACGATCTCAAATGTTTTACTGGTATTATTTTCATAATGGAGTTGATAGCTTTGTCCTTCACGTCCTGCCAAAAAGTAATTGCTACCTACGCGATACAAAGGAATATTCTCCCCACGATCATCAATAATCGTCAGGCTAATTTTACCCCCTGCAATTGAGATTCCTTGAATCGGTTTGCCTTGGTATTGTTTATCGGCATAACGGACTAAGGTTTCTGCAATCGGAGAATCTGACTTACGTTTTAAATCGACTTCGGTCACGGAGGAGTCAATTTCATCGCCCCATTTGGTTCCGAGTTTTTCATCACTTGCAACATCATTATTGGCATCAGTCGCAGCAGCTTCTGCACTGGTTGTTTCACTACGTGTTGAGGGCTGTGTGCTATTTTCTTCTGTTTTCTTCGCACATGCAGCAAGAAATACACACATCAGTAAACATAAAAAATAATTTATAATTTTCATTATGATGACCTTTTTTCAAAGATGACTGGGCATCTATTCGAAATTGATTATTTTCAATTGAATAGTCATTTTTAAGGCACTCGGATTATTATCAAGCTGAGCATAACCTGAATATTTCATTTTCTCTAATGCTTATTTTTTGTATTTATGTAACATTATAACATTATAAAAACTAGTCCGCAGGGAATGCATTTGGTGCAGGTGCATAACCATCATTTTGGTCTGATCGTTCAGCTTTTGGTACTTTTAATTCATAAACCACTGTACCAATGATCCCAGTATTTTGAATTGAACCATAGGTACTATTTGCTGCATAAGATTGTTGTGGTGCACTAAAAGTAAATGATGCCACAGCACGATTACTTTTCCTAAATCCCTCAATCGATATTGAACTATAAGGTCTTAATACATAGCCACTTTTTTGTCGAGATGCCTGACGACCATCCAGTACATCTAAACCATCTACACTTGCAACAATTTCAAATGTTTGTGCACTGCTATTGTTATAATGCAATTGGTAACTTTGCCCATTTTGACCTGATAAAAAATAACGCTGTCCTTCTCTATATAATGCTAATGTTCTTCCATGATCATCCAATATCGAAAAACTAATTTTTCCAGATGCCAATGAAATACTGTTAATACGACGTCCTGAAAATTGTTGATCTGCATAGCGAACTTGCGTTTCATCTACGGGCTGATTCGCCCCTCTTTTTAAGTTGACGTGTTGCACATAAGAACTGACATCATCACCCCATTTTGTGCCTAGCTGTTGACTCGCATCAATAAGATTGCTGCTACTCTCGGTTTGAATGGCTTTGGCTGAGTATTCTGCATGGCTGTTTGGCTGCTGCTGAACAGGTTGTGATGTACATGCCGCAAGTAATCCAACCCAAAGCAAAGACAATAAATAATATGGCTTCATCATCTGTCATCCTGTTATTCAATTATTTTATGTAAAAAATGATTTAACTTCATATAAACAGATGTGAAACCAGTAATCTGTAGTCATTTGTAGGATAATTTTTATCCTATTGGCTAAGATTTAAAAATCTTTCAACGACGTTTTTATAATGGTCGTAATGTCAAAATTTGCTCACTACGTCCAAATGGTCCATGTATGTCGTGCAATACGGAACTGGTTAAGCCAATTCCATCCTCACCATACTGTTGCACTGTTTCTAAACCTAACCATCTACCTTGGGGTAAACGATATAAATGAATTTGTAAGTCTAGATTTGGAAAGCCCCATGTAAATGGAGGGCTTTGTCGTGCAACAATCCCATTTGCGGTGTCAACCATACCCATCAATTTGACAAATGCTGTGGTTTCTTGACCTTCCACCATATCTAATTCATTACTTAACCACACGATGCCTGCACCTTGACGGCGCTGTTCTGTACGCGCCTCAATAGATTTGATATAGCCTCCCGGCCACTGACGGATGTCATGCCAAATGGGTAAGTTGTCTGGCGTTCCAATTTTTTGATCTTCTAAACCTGCAACATCTTGGCTGTTATTGGTCATCATGCGCCATGTTCTTGCCACGATACAGACTTTGCCTTGAGCTACCATTTCAGATTCAACCAATTCAATGGTTTTTCCACCTCGAATGACTTTAGTGGTGATGCTAAATTCACCCCCTGCAATGAGTCCAAAAATATCTAAACTGATTCGTCCAATACGCACATCATCTCGTGGAGAGAATTGTTCTAGTTCAGCACAGATAATTCCTGTCGCAGGTGCCATATGCTGTTCATGTTCATTCCATGCACCTTGTGCATGAAGCGTAGATTGGTAATGTGCAGTGACCACGCCTTGTTCATCGACTGAACGTTTTAATAACTGATAATAACTCGACATCTTCTTCCCTGCAGCTTGATCTTTAAAATATTTTTACAGCAATTTATACAATTAAATCGCTATATTTTTGTACTCAATTTAGCAAGAAATGTCCAATTTTCAGCAAAATACTGAACCCTATAGTTCAGTATTTTCATATACTTTTATCACGTTTCTATCACAGTTTTGAATAATCTCGTGCACCAAACAAAGCCGTTCCCACGCGTACCATCGTTGAACCTGCTGCAATAGCAGCTTGCATATCCCCTGACATTCCCATACTTAAAGTGTCCCAATCTTCAGGATGCGCATGTTGTAATTTGACTTGCTCAAACAATTGTTTTGCATCAACAAATGCCTGTGTATTATTCGGTGCAGGAATCACCATTAAGCCCCGTAGTTTTAAGTGCGGAAGTTGACTGATGTGCTGTACCAATTCTTCAACTTCACTCGGTTGGCAACCATCTTTACTGTCTTGATTATCGATATTAACTTGAAGACAAATATTGAGTGGTGCTTGCGCCACTGTTCTTTGACTCGACAAACGTTCCGCGATCATTAAACGGTCAACGCCATGCACCCATGCAAATTTCTCTGCCAGATGTTTGGTTTTATTGCGTTGTACATGACCAATAAAATGCCACTCAATATCTAAGTCTTGTAATTGTTCAATTTTATCTAACGCTTCTTGTAAATAATTTTCACCAAATGCACGCTGCCCCATCTCATACATTGTTTTTAACATTTCACTTGGATGTGTTTTCGACACCGCCAATAATTGCACCTCATCCACATCACGTTGAGCAATGTGACAAGCATGTTCAATCTGTTCAAGGACAATCTTATAGGCTTGTGTTAAATCATTCATGGGCAGTGGTCTCATTTAAAAAAATTTCAGCTTTCTTGTTCATCAAATGTTGGTTATGCTGAACGAAAGCCTTATCATTCTACAAAATAATTAAGTAAATAGGTTTTACTTTGGGGACATTATGGACATTACAGAACTACTAGCATTTTCCGTTAAAAATGGTGCATCAGATTTACACTTATCAGCAGGTATGCCACCCATGATTCGTGTCGATGGTGAAGTGCGCCGTATTAACTTACCTGCATTTGAGCATAAAGATGTACACCGTCTTGTTTATGACATTATGAATGATAAACAACGCCGTGATTATGAAGAACAACTCGAAACTGACTTTTCCTTTGAAGTCCCAGGGGTGGCACGTTTTCGTGTCAACGCATTTAACCAAAATCGCGGTGCAGGTGCGGTATTTCGTACCATTCCATCTAAAGTTTTGACTATGGAAGACTTAGGTCTTGGGCAAATCTTTAAAGACATTTGTGATTATCCAAGAGGAATCGTGTTGGTCACAGGTCCTACGGGTTCAGGTAAATCAACTACCCTCGCTGCGATGCTCGATTATATCAATGACAACCGCTATGATCATATTTTAACGGTAGAAGACCCGATCGAGTTTGTACACCAGTCTAAAAAATGCTTGATCAATCAACGTGAAGTCCATCGTGATACACACGGCTTTAATGAAGCACTACGCTCAGCACTGCGTGAAGACCCTGACATTATCTTGGTCGGTGAGATGCGTGACCTTGAGACCATTCGTTTAGCCTTAACTGCTGCTGAAACAGGTCACTTGGTCTTTGGTACGCTCCATACCACTTCTGCGGCAAAAACCATTGACCGTGTGATTGACGTATTCCCTGCTGAAGAAAAAGACATGGTCCGTGCCATGTTATCTGAATCTTTACAAGCCGTGATTTCACAAACCCTACTGAAGAAAAATGGCGGTGGGCGTGTGGCTGCACATGAAATTATGATCGGTGTACCTGCGATTCGTAACTTGATCCGTGAAAATAAAGTCGCACAAATGTATTCTGCGATTCAAACAGGTGCCAACTACGGTATGACCACACTCGACCAAAGTTTAAAAACATTGGTCTCTAAAGGCACGATCAGCGCACAAGTGGCACGTACTGCGGCAAAACAGCCAGAATCATTCTTATAAGAAAAAGTAAATTTGGGGAATTAGAATGGATTTTAATGATTTGCTTAATATGATGATTGAGCAAAAGGCATCGGACTTGTTTATTACTGCCGATGTTGAACCATCAATGAAGATTAACGGTCAAATTGTTCCTGTGGTCAAAACTAAATTGACTGGAGAATTGGTCGGGCAAATTATTCACTCAATCATGAGTGATAAACAACGTAAAGAATTTGCCGAAACGCGTGAGTGCAACTTTGCCATTGTCAACAAAGATAAAACTGCACGTTTTCGTGTCAGTGCATTTCAGCAACGTGATCAACCAGGGATGATTTTACGTCGAATCGAAACCACGATTCCAACCATGGAAGATTTAAAGCTACCACCAATCTTAAAAGATCTCGCCATGACCAAGCGTGGCATTATCATTTTTGTAGGAGCAACAGGTACAGGTAAATCGACCTCTTTGGCATCATTGATCGGTTACCGAAATCAAAACTCTAAAGGTCATATTATTACCATCGAAGACCCAATCGAGTTCGTACATGAACATGCAGGCTGTATTATCACCCAACGCGAAGTAGGTATTGATACAGACTCTTTTGAAGTCGCACTGAAAAATACTTTACGTCAAGCACCTGACGTCATTTTGATTGGTGAGATTCGTTCTCGTGAAACCATGGATTATGCGATTGCCTTTGCTGAAACAGGTCACTTGGTCTTTGCAACCCTGCATGCCAATAACGCCAACCAAGCCATCGATCGTATTATTCACTTCTTTGAATCAGACCGTCATAGTCAATTGTTTATGGACTTGTCCTTAAACCTCAAAGCCATGATTGCGCAGCAACTCATCCCAACCCCAGATGGCAATTCACGCCGTGCGGCAATTGAGATTCTCATTAACTCGCCATTGATTTCAGATTTGATCCGTAAAGGTGATGTACATGAAATCAAAGACTTAATGAAACGCTCACGTGAATTGGGTATGCAAACCTTTGACCAAGCTTTATTTGATCTTTATAAAGCAGGTCAAATTACCTATAAAGATGCGCTAAAACATGCAGACTCACCAAATGACTTACGTCTACAGATTAAGCTTGATGAAGAAGGTGGTGCACAGTTATTGAATGCCAACAACAAACTAACCTTTGACGGTCAATAATCATTTTTTAAAAGCGTGTAAAAAGGGAGCTAAACCACTAGCTCCCTTTTTTAATTTGTTGTATTTATGTGATTTTATTTCTTACGAAATGCTTCTTGGCATTCTTGTTCATCACAATAACCATAGAGGTTTAATGAATGTCCTGTAAGATTAAAACCGTATTGCTCAGCAACTTTATGCTGCTCATGTTCAATAATATCATTTGTAAATTCAATTACTTTATTACAGTTTTGGCACACAAGGTGATCGTGGTGATCCTCTTGCATGATTTCAAAAACAGAGTGATTATTTTCAAAATGATGGCGCTGAATAATTCCAGCTGCCTCAAATTGTGTTAACACACGATATACGGTCGCAAGACCCACATCTTCACCTTGTTCAAGTAATGTTTTATAAATGTCTTCCGCGCTCAAGTGATGTTGTCTTGAATTTTCTAATAATTCCAAAATCTTGATTCGTGGTAGGGTAACTTTAAGTCCAGCTTTGCGTAAATCCTGATTTGAAATAGGCATATAAAAGGGTCTCTCAACAAATTTTAAGTTGGAATATGCAACAGTCTTGAGATGCAGTATGATCTATCCATAGATCAATTGCATCATAATTAATTTGGGATAGTGTAGCAAAATGCAAAAAATCATGCTGACGTTATTCGTCGCTTCTTTACTTGGTGGATGTTCAGTATTCGGTGTCTATAAGGTAGACATTCCACAAGGAACACCACTCACCCAAGCCCAAGCCTCAAAAGTTCAAGTCGGTATGAGTTATCAACAAGTCCGCTTTTTGCTAGGCAGTCCAACTGTAACAGATCCATTAAATCCACTACGTTGGGACTACATTTACAACTACATCCCTGGAACTTACGCGAAAAAAGCAAAAATTCCAGCAGCACATGGGCAACACTTAAAAATATATTTTAATGAGTCAGGAATTGTGTCTAATATTGAAGGATTAGAGACGATCCCAGAATCTCAACCTGGTTTGCCTGCTTCCAAAGAAGCAATTTTGAATGCGCCTCCACTATAGTCAATTTAGAATAAAAAGAAACCCCTTAGCTAGGGGTTTTTTATTATCAAGTAGATAGTTTTAAGCGATCAACAAAATAAAGCACTATTTGGATAATAATTGGCGATAACGATTGCCACGACAATAGCGTCCAACAGGATTTGCCTTGGCGCGATTACGGCGAATATCTTTCGGATTGATGGTCAATGCACGATAAATTTCCACCCGATCCCCTGCTTGGAGCAACTGGTGTTCATCCGCGATCTTTAGCCCAAAAATACCCAACTGATATTTCTCAGGTAACTCAATCTGCGCTTGGATGCCACTTTGTACAATTGCATCCAAAGCCGTCATACCCTCTTGAAAAGCAACAGCGATATGAAACTGCTGCGTTTGAGTAGCATATGCCACCCAAACTTTAGATGTTCGATCCAGCGTTGTCATTAGAACAATTGTCCCACTAAAGCAATGATTGCAAGCACAATCGCTAAAGGTGACACAATACGCACCGCGATACGCCAAATATTATAAAATGCCTCATTGCTGAAATTCATTGCTTTACGCAAATGACTGATCTTCATGATCCAACCCACAAAAATTGCATAGATTAAACAAATCACTAACCCCCATAACATCAAGATTGGATTGAAAATCACAGCTATATTTGGAATTGCCCATACCAACAATGCCACCAACACAATCACAAACTGTAAAACAGGTGCAATTTGACGTTGGCTTAACTGCTCTTTTGCCAATTGTAATAACAAGGCTGCACTTGCTATTGCGGCAAAACATACCGTATATGCAGGGATTTGTGCGGATACAGCAAAGAAACCAAAAGCAATCACAGCAATTAACTGTGCCAACCAAATTGGCAGTACAACACCCGTTGCAGCACTTTCTTTTGCATGCAAGGTGTTCGTCTGCCAATACAAACCTAGTCCTAAGCCACTCGCAACCAATGCCAAAATCGCTGCATTACCCCACTCCTTAAATTCAATAGCGGTGACATGCCAAGGCTGTAAGGCTGTACCAAATACATTTGCTACAATCAAAGAAGCAATCACAGCCAATGTCGTCAACACGACTAAAATCTGACGAGATAAAAATGACAATGCAAATGCCACCACCGCACAGATCACAAAGAATACATTGGCCTGTAAACTTAACTGTACACTTTGCAAAGCATTCACAGTGATATTAGATACAATTGCGCCTGCAAGAAATGGAATAAATACGACGGAAAGCCACCCCACAATGCGCCATTTTTGTGAAGCATCAGCATCACGTGTCAAAGCAGCCAAAGCGGCAAGCGGACTTTGTTTCGAACGTTTTGCAAGTGCAATTTCTAAATAGGTGATTGGCAATGCTAAAAGCAGCATAGTTGCTAACCACAATAACCAAAAATCAATTTGTCGATCAAACTGAATATCGAGACTTGGCGCTAAGCCAACAATAATCATAAATGAAAGACAAAATGCCATGAGCGGCGATAACCATCGTGACATAGAATAATCCTGCATGAGGTGTTTCGTAATAAAGTGCTGCTATTTTGCCTTTGTCCTCAGTGAAAATCAAAGTTTAGGCATAAAAAAAGCAAACCAAAACCTCTGGTTTGCTGCGCTAATAAGAATCTTATTCATTTTATTTCAGTTTTTATTATCTCAGTTAATAGAGTTAAGAGAAAAAGCGTTGAAACCAGTTTTTGCCTTTTTTCTTTTCATTTTCACGAATAATTCCCATCATATTATGTTTTACTGCCCCAACATAATCTGCATCATCGTGTTGAATATGGTTAATCAACCATTTTGCTAAGACTTCACTTAACTCATTTTCAATCGATTTACCGTCTTGAAAATCTTGGCGATAACCCTCGATACGCTTAATAAATAAATCATGTACGCGTTTATGGGGTACACGATATTTATAATTTGCTTCTTCTTGCAAACTTTCTTCAAATGTAAAATGTGATTGCGTATAATCAATAATATTATCTAAAACTTCTTTAACTTGTGCACGATCAGAGACAATATCAACATTTTGCAAATCATTAATATAATCTAAAATGCGTTTATGTTGATCATCGATAACCTCTATCCCTGTATTATATTCAGGAAGCCATTTCATCTTCATCGCATTGCCCCACACAAGTTAAAATATTTTCACAATCATTCAGCCACATCATAAACCTTTAAAAAACAAATAAAAATCAATCAGATTAGTCGGGATTCACTATTTTTTATACAAAAAAACATAAATTACTGTTTTGTATTAATATTTAATATAATGCCAAGTAAAACAATAAAGTATTTTTTAACCAATCTATAGTTTGATTTTAATATTATATATAAAATATGATTTCTTAAAATAAGCTAATAAATCAAGAAAAAGTTAAATAAATATCAGTGATAATATTTATTTAAGCAGAAACAATATCAGAATATATTGAAGAAAAAATAATACACCCCCTATGATAGTATTATTTAATTAATATTGATCCGCTTTCGTAACACGTTTTAAACTTGGATCTTTCGCTTCACGCTGCAAACGTTCAACGACAGTCAGTGCTTGTTTAATCGGTTGTCCATTTTGAAATAAAATCATTTCACCCGCTTGATATGCATGCCACACTTCATTATTGGTTAAAGGTTCAGTGGTAATCACTGCAACCCGATCCTCAGGTGTCGTGACTTTACTAAAATCAACTTCAACATCAAGATCAATCAGACTTGCGGGTTGGAACGGATATTCACGCACAATCCAATGCAGTTTTGTAGTCGCATAGCTAAAAAGAGCCTGCCCATTCGACAAACAAAAATTAAACGTGCCGTGTTCGGCAATTTTTGGTGAAATTTCAAGAAGTACTGCAAAAATCTCATTTAAAGAGGGTTCATGATAACCAAATTTTTCTACCAAATTATCCAATAAATAACAAAAGGATAATTCACTGTCCGTATTGCCCACAGGTGTAAAACGCCCCGAAAGTCTTGGATTAAAATGATGTAAATCACCATTATGAGCAAAAATCCACTGCCTCCCCCACAACTCACGGACAAAAGGATGTGAGTTTTCTAAAGTGATTTTGCCTTGTGTTGCTTTACGGATATGTGCAATCACGTTACGTGACTTGATCGGATAATTACGAACCAACTCTGCAATCGGAGATTCAACTGCAGATTGATTATCCACAAATAAACGACAGGCTTTGTCTTCAAAAAAGGCAATGCCAAAACCATCTGAATGATCAGATGTTATTCCTGCTCGTTGAGAAAACCCACGAAAGGAAAACGTAATATCTGTTGGTGTTGCACAGTTCATTCCGAGTAATTGGCACATAATCTTTTATTTGAACATGATCATTATGTGAATATTGTGCATGAGTCACACTTCGCTTGCAAATCTGAATGTTTACAAACGAAATGTGCTTTTCTTATATTATGAACGATTGACCATTTTATTGAGCACAAAATGCTTGGCAATTTCATTGACATCTAAAAAGACAAAATAATCTAAACAATTAAATTGTTCATCATGATAAGCCTGTTGTGACAAACGGGCTTTCATTTTTAAATACACATCGAATAATTTTGGAATACGTTCATCTTGCGGAAAACTAAACTCAGGATGGGTCGGTTCATAACTCAGTCGTGCAGGAACATTGATGGTTTGGTTTTGATCTAGTTTTTTAATGAATTGATGGGTGTAATAGGCACGTGCTTTATTGTCTTCTAAGCGAATCGAAACACACCCCATTAAATGTTTAGCTTTCATTTTCCAAAGCACCATCGGCACTAAATTTAACCATAAAATCGACAATGCCTTACCATTACGATAGCGCGGATGTACACAGGTGCGTCCAATTTCAACAATATTGCTTAAATGTGAAAACTGAGAAATATCAAATTCTTGAGCACTATAACTATTTGCTAAATCATCGCCTTGTACCAATTTTAAACGAGTATAAGCAACAATTTCATTGCTCCATTTATCACGCAAAACAGCATGATGACAATCTAAGTCATATAAATCTTGGTCTAAACCATGTTCAAATTGGATACCAAATTGTTGTGAAAATTGTTCTGCGCGAAACTTTTGAATCTCTTTGAGTTGTTTAATGTCTTCTGCCCATTCAAATTTATAATGTAATTGTGCTTTTTTAGCACGAGTTAATGGGAAGCTAATGTTTTGTCTGTATTGATTTAATCTTGCAAACATAATTTAGAACTCCTTGTGCTTTTCATCACACTAGAGAATCTAAATGACAAATGAATGACTAATTGATGACCATTCAAAAACAAATACATGTGTCTTCAATAGAAGCTAAATTTTCATCATAAAAAAGCCAGTTTAAACACTGGCTTCTTCAGTTGACGATTTTAAAGGATTAAGCACCGCTTGGCTTTGTTCGGTTGGTGATCAAAGTACCGACCCCATGATCAGTAAAAATTTCCAATAGCGTTGCATGTGGCACACGTCCATCCACAATATGTGCGCTCACCACGCCACCTTTCACAGCATCTAAAGCACAACCAACTTTTGGAATCATGCCACCATAAATCACACCTGTATCGATCAGATGATCAACTTCTTGGGTAGACAAACCTGTTAACAGATTTTTATTTTCATCCAAAACACCAGTGATGTTGGTCAGTAAAATAAGCTTTTCAGCACCTAAAGCTTCAGCCACTTTACCTGCAACCAAGTCGGCATTAATGTTATAGGTTTTACCCTCTTCATCGACACCTAAAGGTGCAATGACAGGAATAAAATCACTTTGGGTAAACATTTCTAAAACATCGGTTTTAACGCCAGTCACTTCACCGACTAACCCTAAATCAATGTGTTGTACTGAACCATCCTCTTGGATTTTTTCCATCAATAGTTTTTTAGCACGTAATAAATTACCATCTTTACCCGTGAGACCAATAGCACGACCACCATGTTTATTGATCAAATTTACGATAGATTTGTTCACACTACCACCAAGGACCATTTCTACAACTTCCATCGTTGCAGGATCGGTTACACGCATCCCATCGATACGGTCAGATTCACGACCGAGTTGTTTTAAAAATGAATCAACTTGAGGACCGCCACCATGTACCACGATTGGATTAATCCCTACTGTTTTTAACAACACGATGTCACGTGCAAATGAGCTTTCCAAAGCAGGATCAGTCATCGCATTGCCACCATATTTCACGACTAGCGTTTTACCTGAAAAGCGTTGAATATACGGTAACGCTTCTGTCAAAATTTGCGCTTTGTCAGTGCCAGTATGTTGATGTGGCATTACGCCTCTCCCATGTAGAAATGATATTAATGAGCTTTCAAAATGTCTTGAGCAATCATAGGATAATGATCATGCAACATAGACGCAAATGTTTGCCGAATTTCATCTAAACGTGATGGATTGTCGGCATCAAAACGTACTGTAAAAAACTCACCCGTATTTGATGCTCGAATAATGCCAAATCCATGATCAAAATCAAGTCGAATGCCATCTATTTTAATCAATTCTGCCCCATAACCTGTGCTCAACTGTTCAATTTCACTCAACACTTTTTTAGGATTGGTACTATGCGTGCTGATATAAGTATCTTCGGTATAACAACGTTCAGGATAAGCTGCCAACATTTGCGATAACGTCGTTTCCTTGGGCGATTCACATAAATATTCCATTACACGCAACGCTGCATAGATACCATCATCGTAGCCTAGACCACGTCCATCATTAAATACATAATGCCCTGCATATTCGCCGCCAAAAACAGCCTGCCCTTTAGATTGGGTTAAATATTTGCGTAAAAAACTACTGCCTGTACGAATCATGGTGGCTTTACCCCCCATTTTTTTAATAGTTTCACGTACCATAGAAGAACATTTCACATCAAAAACAATTTCACGATGTGGATTGGCACGCAGACAAATCTGTGCAAATAAAGCCATTAAACGATCTGCAGAAATAATGTGCGCATTTTCATCTAAAATCACCACACGATCGCCATCGCCATCCAGTGCAATCCCAAGATCAGCTTGATGAGTTAAAATATTTTGTCGTAATAATTCCAAATGTGTCGCTTGAGATGGATCAGGTGCATGATCAGGAAAATTACCATCGGCATTACAGCGTAAAGCAATCACTTCACAGCCCAGTTTTTTCAAAATAATGTGTGAACAAAATCCTGCCGAACCATTTAAACCATCAATCACCACTTTCAAGGGTCGTTTTAAATAAATATCACGTAAAATTGCGGCTTGATAGGCTGTACAAAATTCTGTTTTGATTTCAGGTTTGACTTGTGGCACGACCATTGCTGATTTTTGTTGTGCCAATACATGCTTCGCTTCTTGACCCACTGCTTGAATCATATCAGGACAAGGGGGCTCAGCATTGATAATCCACTTTATCCCATTGTCAGTTTTAGGATTATGACTCGCAGTCACAATAATGCCATTGCCCTGTGTTTTTCTTGCAGCAAAATACATTTGTGGCGACGCACAGCAGCCAATCGAAATCACTTTAAAATGATGTTGTAAAAATACATTTTCTATAATTTTGGCAAAAATTGGACTCGTCAAACGTGCATCATATCCAATGACAATCTGGTCTTGTTGTTGTTGCTGATATTGTTTTACTAAAGCTTGCGCAATACAGTAAACCAATTCAGGTGTTAATAATTCAACTTTTCCACGAATATCATATGCACGAAAAATATGATGTGGAAATTCTAAGGAATTGATCATAAGCAATACTTCTAATGACTTCCGCCCTTTAGATAACCAATATAGAGTCACCTTTTTATAATGGGGACAAAATCAAAATGATTTAAAATTGTTGATATAACTATAGGCAAATATAAAACATATTTTAAATATACTTTTGGTTACAAAGTGAGAAAAAATGACAAAAAGCCTGATCAACAGGCTTTTTTATCTAAAAAATTACAAATGTAGATCAATTCTGACCTGTATGTCCAAAACCACCTGCACCACGTTCAGTCGCTTCAAAATCATTGACTAAATCAAACTCAGCTTGTACCACAGGCACAAGCACATATTGTGCTAAACGTTCACCAGGCTCTAAGGTAAATGTAGTCTGTCCACGATTCCACACAGATACCATCAATTCACCTTGATAATCTGAATCAATCAAGCCGACCAAATTACCCAAAACAATACCATGCTTATGTCCTAAGCCTGAACGTGGTAATACTAAGCCTGCAAAACTTGGGTCTTGAATATAAATCGCCAAACCTGTTTTCACTAAAACCGTTTGACCCGGTTCAATTTGTGTCGCTTCATCTACACATGCACGTAGATCTAAACCTGCTGAACCTGTTGTCGCATATGTTGGCATTGGCCATTCTTGACCTAAACGCTGATCAAGTACTTTGACTTGCACTTTCATACTAAAATCCTATATTGAACACAATGAAAACTAAAAATCTCTCTTATTCCCACACAGGTCAGAGAGATTTAAAAAGAAATAAAAGGGTAAATTAACGTTTTAATAACGCTTTTAAATTTTGTAGATAATGCTGTGCTTGCTGTTTTGGATCGACATTTTCAGCCAACTTTTTCTTGCGTCCTAACCAATCCAATTCATCTTGTGGCAACTCATCTAGGAAACGACTTGGGGTCATTTGCTTCATTTGTCCGCCATTTTTGCGCTGTTCCGCCAAGGTCAAGGTCAAGCCCTGTTGTGCTCGAGTAATCCCCACATACATCAAACGGCGTTCTTCTTCGATAGTTTCAGCCGCAATCGAGTTTTTATGCGGAAGCAACTCTTCCTCTAAACCCATGATATAAACAAATGGAAACTCTAAACCTTTTGATGCATGCAAGGTCAACAGATTCACTTTATCCGTGTCTTCTTCTTCCTGTTGCTGTTCAAGCATATCAAGCAACACCATTTTACGAATCACACTTTCAATGTTTTTTTCATCGACATCTTCGGCACGATTAATCAAACTTTGGATACTGCTATATAGCATCTCTACATTATCCAACTTGGTTTTTTCTTGCGCAGGTGTAGCAGCAGATTCACGTAAATAATCAATATAGCCTGCTTCATTCATCATCTGACGAATTTTCGGCACAGGCTCATCATCATCTAATAGTTCACGGGTAAAGTCTTCAATAAAACCTGCAAACTCAGCCAGTTGTGTCGTCGCTTTTTTCGGCATCACCATGGTAAGACGTTGATCACTTGCAGCAGCTAAAAGTGATAAATGATTTTCTTGGGCAAATAAACCCAATTTTTCCAGTGTCACAGGACCAATCGCACGTTTTGGGGTATTGATAATGCGTAAGAAAGCACTGTCATCTTCAGGGTTAATAATTACCCTTAAATAACTCATGATGTCTTTGATTTCAGCACGCGCAAAGAAAGACTGACCACCTGAAAGTTTATAAGGAATTTGCATTTGACGCAGTTGGGTTTCGAGTACACGGGCTTGGAAATTTCCGCGATACAACACCGCATAATCTTTCCAATTTTTCCCATTCATCAATTTATGCGTTAGTAAATCTTTCACTACACGTTCAGATTCATCATCATCATTACGACAAGTAATGACACGAATGACTTCACCATGCCCTTTATCACTCCACAATTTTTTATCAAAAATATGCGGATTGTTGTCAATCACATGGTTTGCTGCTTTTAAAATACGACTGGTTGAACGATAATTTTGTTCAAGCTTAATCACTTTTAAATTATGAAAGTCTTCTTTGAGCAATGCCATATTTTCAGGCTTTGCACCACGCCATGCGTAAATCGATTGGTCATCATCACCTACGGCGGTGAACTGCCCCATCACACCAACCAGTAATTTCACTAAAATATACTGTGCGGTGTTGGTGTCTTGATATTCATCAACCAGTAAATAACGAATACGATTTTGCCAACGGTCACGTACTTCGGCATTGTCTTGTAACAACCGTGTTGGCATCACGATCAAATCATCAAAATCTACGGCATTATAAGCACGTAAATTACGCTCATAAAGTTGATATAAATGAGCAAATTGCACATCTTCTGTGGTTTCACAGGTATTGTGTGCTTGCTCAGGTAAAATCAGATCGTTTTTCCAATCCGAAATTTTCTTCATGGCTTTGGCGATCAAATCTTTACTTTCTGCACCTGATAAATTATCGCGATGCATCAAATCCATCAAAATACGTTTACAGTCATCAGCATCTAAGATCGAAAAGTTATTTTTTAAAGGCGTGTGCTTCAGTTCTAAACGTAATAAATTTAAACCGAAGGTATGGAACGTCGATACAGAAAGCCCTTTGCCCTCTTCTTTACCCAGCAGTTTACCCACACGCTCTTTCATTTCACGAGCAGCTTTGTTGGTAAATGTCATTGCCGTAATACGATGTGCAGGAATGCCACACTGTTGTACCAAATAGGCAATTTTACGGGTAATCACTGAAGTTTTGCCTGAACCTGCCCCTGCAAGTACTAACAAGGGTCCTTGAGTATACTTCATGGCTTCAAGTTGCTTGTCGTTCAACTGACTTGCTTTTGACATTGTTCATCCTCTAAAAACTTCGAGCTAGATTATAGTCATCAAAAGCGATCTTGCCTAATTTTTCATGCTTTTTTGCAAGCTTTTTCACAAATAAAAAACCACCCGAAGGTGGTTCTTTAAGTCAATTTAGAAACAATAATTATTTAGTTTCATAAACTGTGATTTCTACACGACGGTTTTGTTCACGACCTGCAGCTGTTGAGTTATCAGCAACTGGCGAAGTTGAACCATAACCTCTCGCTGTCATACGAGACGCAGAAATACCTTGAGTCGCAAGATAGTTCAATACTGAACTTGCACGGCTTTGAGACAATGGAATATTGATTGAATCATTACCTGTGTTATCGGTATGACCATGAATAACAAGTGCTAATTTACCAGCTGTACCACCTTCAGCCAATACACGAGCAACGTCATTTAACGCTGATTGGAATTTAGGTTGAATTGATGCTGAGTTTGTTGCGAAAGTTACACTTGGCATTACCATATTGATTGAGCCATCTGGATTACGGTTTACATCAACACCTGTACCCGCTAACTCTTCACGTAAACGTTTTTCTTTACGATCAAGCAGTGCTCCTGCACCTGCACCAACAACTGCACCAATTGCAGCAGCTTGACCCATTTTATCTTTATCAGCATTTGAATACGCAATACCAGCGCCTAATAATGCACCTAAGCCAGTACCAATTGCTGCTTTATCATATTCCATATTTTGGCAACCAGAAAGTGCCAAAGCCCCTACTACCGCAGAGATTACAAGTGCACGCATTACATGCCTCCAAGGTTGGTGTTTTTCTATGTTAGAAATAATGATTTAAATTATGCGCTTAAACCATTGACATTTTGTTAAAAATATCCCCATTCGTTACATTTTGAAATAAATAACTGAGTATTTTCAGTGTAGTTCATCATAATTTATACATAGTTAAGAAATCAGACTTTTTAATTGCATAAACAACGACTATATTTAAAAGCAGTCATGCGCACATAAAACTCTTTTTTAGGACTTTTCTATGTCATCTCAACAGCAGAAACACCCTTTTTTAAAAAAAATAAGCAAAGGCTTTACTGTCGGTTCTGTGATTACAGGAAGTACTTTTTTTCATGGTCCACCTGTATTAGCACTCGGATTAACCAAACTCTTTAAACAATCTAAAAAAGTTGATGAAACCAATATTCAAATTACCAACAGTTGGTTAAGTGTCAACAATTGGCTCATCGATCATATCTTACCTGAAACACAGTGGGAGATTTCAGTCGATCAAAATCTCGACTTAAATATGCAAGGTCGCTACCTTATGACCTGTAATCATCAAAGTTGGGTCGATACCACAGTTAATCAATATTTTGGCTTAACCCGTATGCCACTGACCCGTTTCTTTACCAAATGGGAACTTATTTTTATTCCTTTTGTGGGACAAGCCTTTAAAATTTTAGGCTTTCCAATGATGAAGCGTCATAGCAAAGCACAAATCGAAAAAAATCCAGCCTTAAAACATCAAGACATGGCAGAAGCTCGTAAAGCATGTGAACAATTATTGAGCCAACCCTTTACGTTATTAAACTATCTTGAAGGTACACGCTTCACCCCTGAAAAACATCAACAGCAACAGTCCCCCTATCGTAACTTACTTAAACCGAAAGCTGGCGGATTAGCTCTAGCATTGAACATTTTAGGTGATCAAATCGATGCCCTCGTTGACATGACCATTGTCTATCCTGATGGTGCACCAGGCTATGGCGAATTTTGGCTCGGTGAAGTTCCACGAATCGTAGTTAATCTACGTAAAATCGAAATTCCAACATGGGTATTGGGCGGTGATTATGAAGAAGATGCAGAATACCGTGCTAAATTTCAACATTGGGTCGATGAGTTATGGCAAGACAAAGATCAATTGATTAGTTCGATGAAACAAAAATATCAAAACTAAAAAATGATATAGAAAAGAATAAGGATCGTTATGACAGAACAGGCTACAGCGAAGCAAAAAAGTATTCGCCCACAACATCACAATACTTTGGGTTGGAAAATGTTTTTAGTGTATGACATTTTCATGATGGCGATCATTGTCTTCAACCTGTTTTGTCTATGCGCTAACTTATTTTTAATGAGCAGTTTTGGGCAATTATTTTTTAATGAAATTCATTTGCCTGAAGTTTTAGCTTTTTATAAATCAGACTTACATCCATGGGTGATTAAAACTGAAGGATGGTTTATTTTATTTTTAGTAGTTGAACTCGCCATTCGTTGGTTGATTGCCATTATCTACAAACATCATCAGCGTTGGTTTTTCTTCCCTTTTATTCATTGGTATGAAATTTTAGCAATTATTCCTTATTTACGTTTCTTACGTCTAATTCGTGCAGGCATTATTGCCTATCGTTTACATGAGTTAGGCTATAAAGTTATTCCTGACAATATCATGAAAAAGGTATTGTTTTATTATCGCGTGGTGATGGAAGAAATTTCTGACCGTGTTGTTGTTTCTGTCATTGATGGGATTAAATATGAGCTTGATACCAGTTCAAGTCATAAAAAAATTATTCATGAATTGGTCGATCATCACCGAGAAATATTTGCTCAGGTCTTAGCAGAGATTTTACAAGATACGCTCGCCACCGAACTCAAAGCACAGCAACGCTTCATTGCAGACAACGTTGGGCAAATCGTCAAACAAGCGATTGAAGATACCCCTCAACTGACTCAACTACTCAGACTGATTCCCATTGCAGGTGGCATGATTGAAAATCAAATCCAGAGTATTGGTCAGCGTTTAGGTGAAAACATTACTCAAGGGTTGATTTCTCCTTTAACTGCTGGTTCACATGCTCATCCGAACCAAATTTATATGCTCATTTCTGACAAACTAAGCCAATTAAACATTGAAAATAAAGCCTTAGAACAATTGGTCGAATCAGCAGTCTATGAAAGCTTAGCAGCGATCCGTAAACAAGTGAAAATTAAACAATGGCAGATTGAACTCGAAAAATATGATCAAGCCAATGATTAAGTGATTCAAAGATTGAGCAAATCAATGCAAATATTTGTATCTATGCTAGAGAAATCGTTCAATTTGTTCTAGCATTTGAGCAGTTTTTAAAGTTTGACTTTATTTATCATTTTCAGGTGACGAGCCTTTAAGGAATAGTTATGGCTGATATACGGATTACAGGCAGAATGGTTAATTTTACCCGATTAATCTTCGATACAAATGATCATGATGCTATCCGCCAGCAACTTAGCGCTATGATGGCAGAAACTTCTTATCAAGGGGCTTTGGTCGTTCTCGACAGTACTGTTGAACAAGAACTCATTGCGTTAATTCAGCTATTAATTAGCCTAGATTTACAACCGATGGGCGTGATTGATGGCATTTTAAGCGAACAAGCTCAAGCGATTCAATTTCCAATCCTGCCTTCTGACCGACCTTTACAACGTATTAAAGCAACGAAAGAACAGGTGGTTGCAGCACCCGCAACAGCTTCACCTGCACATGACAATACAGATGCACCATCGAAAGTTACACAACAACACACTACGGTTAGCCATATAACGTCTTATCATGACGAAATTCTGCGGACTGGACAATGTTTAGTACAAGATCATGGTGACATCATTTTGAATGCTGGAATAAATAGTGGTTCAGAAGTGATTGCTTCTGGAAATATACATATTTATGGCAGTGTTCGTGGTAGAGTGATTGCAGGTGCAGGCGGTAATAGCGCTGCAAGAATTTTTTGTCATTCCTTAGAAGCTGAATTGGTTTCTATTGCGGGAACATATTGTGTAGCTGATGATATTCCAGCGGAATTCATCAAAAAATCTGTGCATATTTACTTGAATGACCAGCAAGAACTTGAGTTTTCAGTTCTGCAATTTTAATGTATAAATTAACACCATAATAAACTCCCCTCACAAAGGGGATGAATGACCATAACAGGAGTGGATTCGGTGGCCAAAATTGTTGTCGTTACATCAGGCAAAGGTGGCGTAGGTAAAACTACAACAAGTGCATCTTTTGCAACAGGACTAGCCCTTCGTGGTCATAAAACTGTTGTTATTGATTTTGATGTCGGTCTACGAAACTTAGACTTGATCATGGGTTGTGAACGCCGTGTCGTTTATGACTTCGTGAATGTTTTGAATAATGAAGCACGTTTACAACAGGCTTTAATCCGTGATAAAGACATCGAAAATCTTTATATTTTACCTGCATCACAAACCCGCGACAAAGATGCCTTAACAGACGAAGGCGTTGCACGTGTGATGGATGAGCTTTCACAAGAGTTTGATTATATTATCTGTGACTCTCCTGCAGGGATCGAACGTGGTGCTATTTTGGCAATGTACCATGCAGATGAAGCAATTATTGTAACCAACCCAGAAATTTCTTCAGTTCGAGATTCTGACCGTATCATCGGAATGCTAGACAGCAAAACCAAGAAAATCGAAAACAACGAAGGACGAGTACGTAAACATTTATGTATCACACGTTTCAACCCAGAACGTGCCGACAAACAAGAAATGTTAACTATTGATGATATTTCAAAAGATATTTTACGTATCCCGACTTTAGGTGTAATTCCTGAATGTCCAAGCGTGCTACAAGCATCCAACGAAGGGAAACCTGTTATTTTGTATACAGAAGCAAGTGCAGGACAAGCTTATGATGACTTAGTTGCTCGTTTCCTTGGTGAAGAGCGTCCATATCGACATATTACTGTTAAGCCTAAAGGTTGGTTAGCGAGATTATTTGGAGCGTAAGAATGGCGGGATTTTGGAGTAAATTATTTAGTAATGATGACAAGCCTTCAAGTGCGCAAACTGCTAAAGATCGTTTGAAAGTCATTGTTGCCTCTGAACAAGGTTTAGGCAAACGTTTGAGTCAAGATAAAATTGATCAAATGAAAAAAGAAATCATGCAAGTTGTGAACCGCTATGTTCGTGGCGTAGATGAACAACATATTCAAATGTCTGTACGTTCAGAAGCAAACATTGAAATGCTAGAAATGAATATCAATTTACCTGAAGAACGTTAATTTCATTATTGATTAGTCAAGTGAATTGATTCAGGGCAAAATATGAGACAAGCTGAATAGAGATTTGATTCTATTCAGTTGACTTACAGCAGCGCTGCAAGTCATGAGATGAAGTAAAGCAATGCTTGACTCATCTAATCTCATATTTTGCCCTTTTTTATTAGACATAATTCAGAAAACCTTTGCAGTATTCCTTATAAACAGTCTTGCAAAAGCTTTTTATAATACTGAAGAATGTCAATTTTTTATTTTGAGGAGATGCTGTTATGGCACTTTCACAGCCAGCAACGTTCAACGAAGAATGGTCGGACGAGCGTGTTTTTGCCTATTTAGATCAGTTACCTCCTGCAGGTGTCAATGCTGACTTTCATGTGCTTTATCATGCTTTTAAACACATGCGTCCTTTTGACTATGAACGCCTGTTGAATAAATTTATTGCCGATGGTCGTGACATCAATGCAACCAATCCTGAAGGTCAACGTATCCATGACGTGATCACACAGTATCCACGTCAAAAAGAAGGCTTTTTAGAAGTTTTAGCAAAATTTGCATAAGCACAAATAAGATTAAAAAAACCTGCACAATTGCAGGTTTTTTATGACTAGAATCAATTCTTAAACCTTTCCACTTAAAATTTACAATCATTTATTGATAATTACTTATTAATAATTAAATAAGATCCAAATGCAGTAAATAATCCACCAGCGATACCATCAATCCATTTTGCTGCACGTTGATAAGCAGTTTTAAAACGGGGTAATGAAAAAATAAATGCCACAAAGACAAACCACATCAATGTTTCCACGCCAACAATCAATAGCAAAACAGCATGCATTTGATCTAATTGAGGATTTGCAAGAAACATAGAAAAAACACTACCAAAGTAAATCACAGCCTTCGGATTAGATAAGTTCGTCAACAAACCTTTCATAAAAAATTTAAAATGGCTTTTAGGCAATTCAACTTCAAAGATTGGACTATTTATTTTTTGCTTGGAAAATGCAGATTTTAACAACTGAAAACCTAACCAACATAAATAAATACCGCCCAATACCAACATGACCTGTTTAAACCAAACAAATTTTTCAAAAATATAATTTAAGCCTATTAAAGCAAAAAATGCCCACAGCACTACCGCAACTGTAATTCCCAATACCACACACATTGCTTGAGTACGAGAACGACTAATCGCAGTTTGAGAAACAATAAAAAAATCTGGACCTGGTGTCACTAAAGCACAAAAATGAATAAAAACTAAGGTACTTAATGCCAATAACATGAGAGATCCCCTATTGGGTGAAAGAACATCTTGAATTTAAAATGATTTATTTCAAATTAAAAATCTCGCTGAATTAGCCACTAAGTGTGCTACAAAATTGCAATGAGCCGAAACTCATTGCAAATCTCAAGTTAAACTAAATCAAACTAAAATTTCTCGTTTGCCATTTGGTCCCATTGCACTCACAATGCCCTGTTCTTCCATCTGGTCAACAATACGTGCAGCACGGTTATAACCCAAACTAAATTTACGCTGTAAAGATGAAACAGATACTTTACGTGTTTCTAGCACAAAAGAGACGCACTGATCATATAAAGCATCACGATTTGGATCACCATCGCCATCTTCAAAGCCTTTTGATGTTGGCTCTTCATCATATGGCGTTAAAATCTCGTCAACATAATTTGGATCACCACGTTCACGCCATGCATCACAAATTCGGTTGACTTCATCATCCGAAATAAATGCACCATGTACACGTTCAGGTTCAATTTTACCTGGTCCTAAGAACAACATGTCACCATGACCAAGTAAATCCTCTGCGCCGCCTGCATCTAAAATAGTACGTGAATCAATTTTACTATTGACACGCAGAGCCACACGCGTCGGTATATTCGCTTTAATTAAACCGGTAATCACATCGACCGATGGACGCTGTGTTGCAAGAAGTAAATGAATTCCCGCTGCACGTGACTTTTGAGCCAAACGCGTGATCATTTCTTCTGCTTTTTTTCCCACTTGCATGATCATGTCTGCAAATTCATCAGCCACAATCACAATCGAAGGTAATGGCTGTAAGCGCGGTGCACGTTCTTGTGTTGCTGAATCTGATGGCTTCCATGTCGGGTCGATTAAGTCTTCACCATTGGCGATTGCTTCTTCAACCTTACGATTATAGTCTGCCAATTTACGGATTTTTAAGAATGACATTAATTTATAACGGCGTTCCATCTCATTCACACACCAATTCAGCGCACTTACAGCATCTTTCATGTCCGTTACAACAGGCGTTAAAAGATGAGGAATATCATTATAGTTAGCAAGTTCGAGCTGTTTTGGATCAATGAGGATCAAACGCAACTGGTCAGGTGTATATTTCAATAACATGGATAAAATCATCGAGTTGACTGCAACCGATTTACCTGAGCCTGTTGTTCCTGCAACTAACATATGTGGGGCTTTACCCAAGTCAGTAATGACAGGATTGCCTGAAATATCCTTGCCCATCGCCATCGAAAGTAATCCCGAAGGATCTTTAAATGTCGGAGTTTCTAATAATTCAATTAAACGTACCATTTCACGGGAACTGTTCGGCACTTCAATACCAATATAAGGCTTACCTGGAATCACCTCGACCACACGTACCGAAGCCATTGACATAGATCGTGCTAAATCACGTGAAATATTGGTCACTTTAGACGCTTTTACCCCTGGTGCAAGGTCTAATTCAAAACGTGTGACTACAGGTCCTGGTTGTGCTTCAATCACTTTGGCTTTAACATTAAATTCTTGTAATTTAATTTCCAATAACTCAGACAAGCGTGCCAATTGATCAGCCGTGAAGTTTACTTTTTTATTAGGATCGACCTTATCTAATAATTCATAACCAGGTAATGTTGGCAAATCACGTCTTTTTTGTGCAACTTGCATTGCACGAGACATTGGTCGACCTAAGGCATCCGTCAATGGTGCATCTAGATCAAATTCTTCATCTAAAACATCATCTTCAACAGGTTTACCTGCTGTTTCTTGCCAAGCCGCTCTAAATGCATCTTTATCAGAAGAAATACGTGACTTTTCTTCTTCAGACACCACTGAAGTCATTAAATTCGTTTGAATTTCAGCTTTTACCAAAGGTGAAGATTGTGCATAACTGCTTGCTCTACGCACTTCAGGCTGAACATCAGTGACTTGTTCAATAGATGCATCAGCCAAATGTGCTAAATCATCTAACTCTGCAGCTAAACGGTCAGCATCATGACTTGAGTGAGGCTGTTGTACTTGCGCCAAACTTGGCAGATCAAGATCTAAAGAATGCCCTGTTGAATGTGCTTCAGCTGTTTGACTAAATGGACGGTGTACATCCGTTGCAGTATTGTCTTTGGGTACAACCGCCAATAAATCATCAAAAACTTGGTCATCATCCCAATCTAAATCTTGCACATCATGTGTAGAGTGTTTGAGGACTGTCGTATTCTGCTCCGTATGGACTATGTTGTTATTCAACAAATCTGACGACGAATGAACATGATCTTTATGATCTTCTGAAGCACGTAATAAGGCATCAATATCACGGTTATGATCTTGATTTTGTTCCAAAGGCTTCCAAATTTCACCCGTAGGGACAAAACGTTTACTGTCTTCTTGTAAACGGCGCGCTTTTGCTAAAGTTTGTTCTAATTCATCGTCATCATTTTTATGTTCAGACAATACTTTTTGTTGGATGTTGTGCTCTTGATCCACCATATCATCAAACAAACGCGCAGCGACTTGTTCATGTTTTGTTGCTGTCGCTGTTTGGGTTACACTCATTTGTGCAACAACTTCAGTATGTTCTTTCTGCTGTTCTCTCTCTATTGCTTTTTTGGTTTTGACAACAGGTTTAGTTTCAGCAGTCAAATCATAAGCAGACTCACTTTCGGGTACATTTTTATAAAATAAATCTTGTAAATATGCTGGTGTTGCCTTAAGCGTTGCCCATGTTTTATTCCACTGAATACCAAAGGCTAAAGTACAGAGTACGCCAAGTAAAATGAATAAAAATGCACAAGCACCATAAATGGTTAACAACTGAGAAAGGCTTTCCCCCAACTCATACCCAATAATTCCACCTGACGCATTTGCCAAGGTATCTGCAGGGACATTCCACAATAAATACAATAAACTTGATGTGGTCAATAAAATAAAAAATTGTGCTGCATAGCGAAAAGGTTTACTCAAAAAACTTCTCGGCCACCAGACTTGAATCGCTTCAACAAAAAGATAAAATGGAATGAGTAAACTCGCCCACCCTAAAAATCCAAAGAGTAAATCTGCAATCCACGCACCCGCCACGCCACTGGCATTAGACACTTGTTGCGTGTCACTCGAGATATGCATCCAGCCTGGATCAAATGGGGTATATGTCACTGTCGCTAAGAACAGGTAAATCCCAAATGAAATCAAGAATAATGTTAATAAAAAGCGCTGTGCATAAACACTCGACACCGCAGTCATATACTGTCCTGTAACCAATTATTCATTAATGTACTTTTGATGAAACGAATTACTTTCTTCATGCAAGAAATCTTTATATTATGCACCTGTTCTTACAAAAAAGATGCAAGATTGTTGCAGTATGTTGTTAAGTTATTTGTATATATTCGGTATATGGTTCAATTCGATTTAGCTCATCAGTTTTATCGACATTGAACAACCCCAATCACATTCAACTTTCACGTATAATTTTAGCAGATTCTATATTTTCTGATATAAAAAGGATGGCATAAATGAGCGCTCGTCACTCACGTTTAATTATTTTAGGTTCTGGCCCTGCGGGTTATAGCGCTGCTGTTTATGCTGCACGTGCCAATTTAAAACCAACTTTAATTGCTGGTATGCAACTTGGCGGTCAATTAACCACCACAACTGAAGTAGATAACTGGCCAGGTGACCCAGAAGGTTTAACAGGCCCTGCTTTAATGGAGCGAATGCAAGCACATGCTGAACGCTTTGGCACTGAAATTTTATATGACCATATTAATGAAGTAGACCTTACTTTACGCCCATTTGTGCTCAAAGGTGATATGGAAGAATATACGTGTGATGCGTTAATTATCGCAACAGGTGCAACTGCACAGTACTTAGGTTTAGAATCTGAACAAGCGTTCATGGGGCAAGGTGTAAGTGCTTGTGCAACCTGTGATGGTTTCTTCTATAAAAACCAAAATGTCATGGTTGTAGGTGGTGGTAATACTGCTGTTGAAGAAGCATTATATTTATCAAATATCGCATCACATGTTACTTTAGTACATCGCCGTGACAAACTACGTTCTGAGAAAATTTTGCAAGACCATCTTTTTGAAAAAGAAAAAGAAGGCAAAATCAGCATTATTTGGAATCATGCAGTTGAAGAAGTTCTCGGGGATGATGCTTCAGGCGTAACCTCAGTCCGTTTAAAATCAACACTTGATGATTCTCAGCAAGATGTTGCAGTAACAGGATTATTCGTTGCAATTGGTCACAAACCAAACACAGCAATGTTTGAGGGTCAACTTGAACTACGCAATGGCTATATTCAAGTACACAGTGGCACAGCTGGCAATGCAACTGCAACATCTGTGGCTGGTGTTTTTGCTGCAGGTGATGTTGCTGACGATGTGTATCGCCAAGCAATTACATCAGCAGGTTCAGGCTGTATGGCGGCACTAGATGCTGATCGCTATTTAGATAGTTTAGAAAAATAATTTTCTATCTTGAATGTAAAAAAACCGTCAGCAATGGCGGTTTTTTTATTGATATTTATCATTTTTAAATACAAAAAAATGCTATTTTTTAAAAGATATAGCTCTTTATGATCAAATAATTATATCTATTTATGACAACTTATATACACAGTCAAAACAGAAAAATTGTTTTCAACAACCTTCATTTAGCCACTAAAATATCTTTTAAAAATCAAAATGATACCCCTATTGTATAAACAGAAAAATTGATCACGATTTGCTTTTAAATACTACGTGATCTACAACATACTATATTCTTTAAAAGAATAAAAAGCTGCTATAAAAATTTCACTGTTATCCGAACTATTTAAAATACATGATATTAATCAATATTTTCCTTTTAATAGAATTCCAAATGATGTAATAAAAATATCTACACAAAAGTCATTTATTCACTAAAGAAGTGATGTAAGCTGTGCCTTGTTAGACATTTGCAATCTTTATTTTTTATGATTAAATTTTGAATCAAATGCCTATTCTTTAGAAACTTTCTTACTCGAATTCACGTTAAAACCGATCTATTTAAGGATAAAAAATGAGCAACACATGGACTGATGGCTATCAAACAGAAGTGAATTATACGTATGGTTATTACAAAGATTTAAGCCCGAATTATCAAAAGTTCTGTTTATTGCTTAATGGTGTTGATAGTCCTAGTTCAAATGAACAACATTTTCATTGTGAATTAGGTTTTGGGCAAGGGGTCAGTCTAAACATTCATGCAGCTTCGAATTTAGGACAATTTATCGGTACTGACTTCAACCCTGCTCATGCTGGACATGCTTCAATGCTTGCAGAACATAGCCAGATCCCACATCAGTTTTATGACGCGAGTTTTGAAGAACTTCTCAACAAAGATTTACCGATGTTAGACTCTATCAGTCTACATGGAATTTGGAGTTGGATTAGTCATGAAAATCAACATATTATTTTAAAATTTATTCGTAAATACCTTAAACCAAATGGCATTGTTTATATCAGCTATAACTGCGTTACAGGCTGGGCAGCAAATATTCCGATTCGTGAATTATTCCATAGTCATTTTAAGTTTAATAGCATCAGCAATAATCCCATTCAAAAAGTCAAAGATTCGCTCGCCTTTAGTGAAGCATTATTACAGCAAAACCCTAATTTTGCGAAACGTAATCCGAATGCGATAAGCAAAGTCCAAGACTTACAAAAGCAAAATCCAAACTATTTAATTCATGAGTATTTAAACCAAGATTGGCAATGTTTTTCATTTCAACAAGTTGCACGCATTTTAGAAGAGGCAAAACTCACTTATGCATGCTCAACAGATTTAAACACTCAATTAAACAGTATTAACTTCTCAGAAGAGCACCAACAATTTTTAAATAAAATTGAACACCCTATTCTTAGAGAACAATGCCGCGACTATTTTGCCAATACACAATTTAGAAAAGATTTATTTATCCGTGGTAAAAATAATCTCAGCCCATTAGAAATACAAACTCGCTTAAGAAATACAGCTTTTGTTCTTTTAATAGCACCTGAGCACTTACCTAAAACCATCACAGGATATTTGGGTGAATTTAACTTAATCCAAGACATTTATGAACCGTTAGGCAAACTGTTCAAACAAGAGAATTATGCTCCGCAAACCATTGCTGATATTGAAAAAAAATTACTAGACCAATCTTATGCAAAAATTTTAAATGCATTGGTTATTTTATGCCATTTAGGTTTCGCACAACCTTGTCAAGCAGAAGTCTCTCAAGAAACGCTACAACACGCACATCAGTTAAATCGTTTTATTTTAGAACAAGCCAGTTTTCACAATAACTATCAAGTTTTAGCCTGCCCTATTTCTGGTATTGGCATTAATGCTGATCAATTCACGCAATTATTCTATCGTGCACATTTTATTGACGGCTTAAAAACAGCAAAACAGTTTGCTGAATATGCTCAACAAGTATTGAATGATTTAGGTTGGTTTATCATTGATAAAGGGGAAACGATTACAGACAAAGCAACAAGTCTGACACTCTTGCAAGAAAAAGCTCAACTCTTCCTTGAACAAGATAAAATTAAAATTGCTAAACAATTGAAACTTTTTGCATAACTTCTGCAATACATGACTAAAAAAGATCAGCTAATATAAAGCTGATCTTTTTTTATTTGATACATATGCTGAATCCTTCAAAATTTAAATTCCCTGATCCTTTAGAATATGACCCTGATGGTGAAGGATTAATTTGTATTGGTGCAGATCTCACTCCATCTACACTATTTGAAGCGTACACTCATGGACTATTTCCATGGTTTTCAGAAGGTGAACCAATTTGTTGGTGGAGCCCTGAACCCCGTTGCATCATCCGACCACAAGATTACCATCCAAGTAAATCTCTCGTGCGTAACATGAAAAAGTTTGATTATAGAATTACAATCAATCAAGCTTTTGAACAAGTCATTCGTTCTTGCTCCCTGCCTAGAAGCTATGCTGATGAAACATGGATTTCAGAAGATATTATTCAAGGTTACTGTGCACTATTTCAAGAAGGTTATGCCTATAGTGTCGAAGTTTGGGATCAAGATAAAGTCGTTGGTGGTTTATACGGTGTAACAATTGGTCATGGCTGTTTTGGTGAATCCATGTTTAGTACACAAACCGACGTCTCTAAAATGGCATTTTATACATTAATGCTGCTTGGTCATGAAAACCAACTGCCTTGGATTGACTGTCAATTGGTCAATGATCACTTACTCAGCCTCGGTGCCTGTACACTTTCTCGTCAAGACTACTTAAAATCGTTACAAGATGTAATTAAACACCCCTCTATAGATTGGAAAAGTTATCAAGAACGTGTATTTTCAAGTAAAACAATAGCGCAAACTGCAAAATTAATGGACTGAAAATAACTGGATAGGAACACTTGGAGGGACATATCGTTATGAACTCATATCAACCAAAGTCCCGCTTGAACGACTTACAATATTATATTACCCCACCACACGACTGTAGCTATTTAGCTGAAAAATCAGCGCGTATGGTGTTTCTAGACCCTGCACATCGTATCGATGTCGTGACATTATCAGAATTATCACGTATGGGCTTTCGCCGTAGCGGTGATTTTGTCTATCGACCTGAATGTCATCTCTGTCGCCAATGTTTGTCGTGCCGTGTGCCTGTCAACGAATTTAAAATGAACAGCTCACAGAGAAAAGCATGGAAGCGCAATCAAGACCTCACGATGAAAATCGTATCTACACAAGATGCAAATATCACACACTATAAACTGTATGAACGCTATATCAATGAACGCCATGCAGATGGAGATATGTTTCCACCAAGTTATGACCAATTTGAAAAATTTTTAATCCATAGTTGTAGTGACAGCTTTTTTTTAGAACTTTGGAAAGATGATCAACTGATTAGCGTATCTACGTGTGACACACTTGATGACGGAATATCTGCCGTATATACGTTTTTTGATCCTGATGAAAATCGTCGCTCATTAGGGGTTTTTGCGATATTAAAACAAATTGAATATGTAAAATCGCAACAAAAAGACTATGTATACTTAGGCTATTGGGTGCCACATTCACAGAAAATGAATTATAAGTCTCAATATGCACCCTTTGAATTACTACTTGATGGGCAATGGCGACACATCGGTCGCCATTTAGATCAAGAAGAAATTAACAAATTAGGGAATATGCTCATGACAACCTTACCTTCTGAATGGAATGAACCCATCATAAAATAAGTATTTGATATTTCAAACTTTAAATAACTGTGAAAAATCATCTGTAAAGCTTTTTACCATGATAATCGCATGTTCACGACCACCGTCTTTGTTCGGATAATAATGTTTACGCAGATCAATTTGATGAAAATCAGACTTTTCATATAAAGCAATTGCCGCATGATTAGATTCACGCACTTCTAAAAAGACCTGAATTGGATTGTTTTTTAATAATTGAATAGATTCAGCTAATAATTGATAACCCAAGCCTCGACCTTGTTGCGCTGGATGAATAGCCATTAGCAATAAATTTGCTTCATCCAATACAGGTTGTAAAATACAAAAACCAACCACCGTTCCTTGTATTTCAAGTACCGTACTCTGATAACTATCAATAGCTTCTTGAAATTGCTTTAAGGTCCAAGGATGCGACTGAACAAGATTTTCAATCTGAGCAACAGCATGTAAATCTGTGCTTTGCATTAAACGAATCATCTTCGTTCATCATCTTTTATTAACAAAAATCAAATTATAAGAATTTCTATGTAGAAGTCTAATAAAAAAGGAAGATTTATAAAAATCTTCCTTTATATGAATCTAATCTATCAACATTAAATCCCTAATTTTGTTTTCCATTTCTGTAATAGCTCAACCGTATCTAAATCATTTGGATGAAAACTTGGACGGAAATATGCCAACATTTCTTTAGTCATTCCTGCAATAATCCCTTTTGATGGACTATATGCATATTTATAAATGATGCCTAATTCTTTCAGATTGAGTTTGCCGTCATTTTTTAATAATCGAATGACAAATGAAGATTGTGCACTCAAAATTAATGCCATTGCGATTACTAAGGCAGTGCTACGCAAAGCATAAGCTTTTATACCTGTACCAAATACACCCTCATATACATCAAATGCAACTGCTTTATGTTCATTTTCTTCCACTGCATGCCAATACCACATATAAGACATGGTTGGATCCGTCATTAGTTCTTGAATATGCGGATTACGCAATAACTCTGAAGCAATTGTTGCAGTAAAATGCTCAAGTGCTGTAGTTGCAGTCAAATCTACCATTTCTTGCGTCATACCAAATGGCTTCACTGCACGAGCAAACCATTTACGTGTCGCTTGAATCAAACGCCCTGTTTCACGTTCGTACTTTGCTACGTCATGACCATATTTTTGTGCTGATGCATTAAAACCCACATGTTCTTGAGTATGCATTGCTTCTTGACCAATAAAAGCACTAATCTCTTTTTGCAAAGCCTCATTGTCTTTAATCGCAGGGTGATAACGTACTGCTCGTACTGAATCGATAAATAGCTTTTCACCATCAGGAAACAATGCTGATAATGCTGTCATAAAATGAGTAATACCTGCAGAATTATTTGCCCAATACTCTGGCACATGATCAAAATTAAAATTCATTCGACGTACTGGAAAAGAAGCACCTGCACGATTAGAAATATTGACTTTTGCATTCATTAAAACAACTCCTATTAAGTGAATGACCACTTAAATCTTTTGTGATTTTTTTTCTTATTTTTATATTACGTTTTTATCGAATTGAAATAATTGCTGATCAGGTCAAACAAATATCACTTAAGGACATGAAGAACTATCATAAGAAATAAAGTGAACAGGAAAATCTTCAAGACAATGACTAAAATACAACTTTAATCAAATAGAATATAAAAAAATGATCAATGAAATAAAAAGAACAACATCAAAAACTTAATATGATTTTAATTCTATTAATGACAAAAAAAGCGCCCCAAAGGAGCGCTTTTTTTACACAATCAGTGATTATGCAGTAACTTTAGAAACTACACCAGCACCCACTGTACGACCACCTTCACGGATCGCAAAACGTAGACCTGGG
>NZ_JACANS010000020.1:0-62280 GCF_030329305.1 Acinetobacter sp. 251-1
CATCAATCAATGAAAATAATTTCGATCAATCAACCAGTAAAAATCCACACAAGTTGTTCTTCATATTCTCTTAATGAATTATTTACCACCTCGTCAGTGATAAATAAGACGCAATAAAAACTCAACAACTTAACCCTGTAAGCTAAGTTTGTTTGCTGTATCGCGTCGGGATGAGCACAGTATAGGGAATTTTAAAATGCTTGCAAGTACTTTTAAGCATTTGTTTTATTGAGTGTCTTTTTTTTACGCACCAATATGATGCATATTTACTCAATTTCAAGTATAAGTTTTTAATTATAAAGCAGAAATATGAATATAATATTTCTGCTTTATTTTTTATTATTTTTTCGCAGTATTTATTTTCGTTTGAATACTGATAATTTTCACAGCTTGTACAGGTACGTTTTGGTATGGTCCTAAATTTTGTGTAGGCACATTGACAATCTTGTCAACAATATTCATGCCTTGAATCACTTTACCAAATACAGCATAACCAGGATTTCCTGAAGCTTTATTCAAAAAGTCATTATTTGCGACATTAATAAAAAATTGACTGGTGGCTGAATTTGGATCATTGGTTCTTGCCATTGCCAAACTACCACGTGAATTTTTCAAACCATTGCTTGCTTCATTTTTAATTGCTGCTTGCGTTGGTTTTTCTTGCATATTGCTATCGAAACCACCGCCTTGGATCATAAACCCCGGAATCACGCGATGAAAAATAGTGCCATTATAAAATTGACTATTTACATAGTTTTTGAAGTTTTTTACTGAGATGGGTGCTTGCTGGTCATATAGTTCAATTTCTATATCACCCTGATTGGTTTTAATTTGCATATGTGTGTTGGCAAATATTGAACTCGAAGCCACTAAAAGTAACAACGATAGACTCAGTTTTTTCATGCTTTATTCCTTGGCTTAAATTTCAGTTCTTATAGACTACGATGAACTAGCATGCAGTCTTTATCAATGATGCTTTTATTTACCATTGGATTTAAAGAAGCTGAATGTAAAGCTGAACTCGGGTTTTAGAAATACTTTCATTTCACATAAAACAAAAGTATTTCTCTAGATCTCATGATTATTTATTTTTGTCCCAAAATTTTCTGAACTCTCTACTCATTTCAATCACGTTTCTTTTTGCTTTTCGTGAAATTGGAGTCAAGTTGATAAAACCATGCGTTTGATCTTCGTAATCATGGTAATGAACTTTGACATTGTTTTGACGTAGCTTATAAGCGTAAATTTTACCTTCGTCATGCAATACATCATGCCCTGCTGTAACAATGAAAGCGGGTGGTAATTTCTTAAATGTGCCATAGGTTGGTGAAATTATGGTTGCATCAAGTGGTACATTGTATTTTGTCGCATAGTATTCAGTCACATAGTCAATATCTGAGCTAGTTAAAACCAAACCATCCTTATAGGCAAAGAATGATGGATGACGGCTCTTAAAATCGACCGCTGGATAAATCAAAAACTGTGCTTCAGGTGCATAAGCTTTATTTACTGTTCGTTGTGACAGGACTGCACAAATATTTCCACCTGCACTATCGCCTGCAATCGCTATACGATTTTTAAATATTTTGAATTGACGACGGTTCTGATAGACCCAAGCCAACGCATCTTCACAGGATTGAATTAAATCATAAGGTCCAACCTCTGGTGCAAGTGGATATTCAATACTCAGTACTTGTACTTTGGCATGTGTGGCAATGAGTCGACAGACTTCATCATGCGTGTCCACACTTCCCACCACGAAACCACCACCATGATAAAACACCACGATAGGTAGTTTTTTGCTTGGTGCAGGATGGTAATGGCGTGCATAGATACTGCCACTTTGCAAAGGTAGACGAATGTCTTCAACAAATTGCACAGATGTAGGTCTGTTCACAATCGATTGCATTTGCATTTCAAATTGTTTACGTGAAGATTCAACATTTGCACCAATAAATCCAGCCTTGCCCTGTTTTAATTGGGCAGCCATCATACATTTAGTGAAACTGTCTAATTGTGGGTACTGATAGGGATAGCCCAATAATTTTGTTAATGATTCTTGCACAAACTTAGGTAAACGATCCAAAGAACGCGCCGCAGGACCTTGTGCCTTTTCTATTAATTCTTGGATGTTATTGTTCAAAGCGACCATAGCTCGTCCTTCTGTTTACTTGATTCTTCATATTTTCTACACGATCAGCCTTTAGCTGACTATATTTGTATATAAGTCTCGCAATCCATATACAAATATAAAACTCAGATACGCTAATCTGACTACATAGTGCTTGTCATTAGCATTTTTGCTTTAAATCAGTTTTTTTATGCTATTCGGTTAATTTATTTTGGAGGCAGTCAAGATGATGAAAACAATTATTGTATCAATAACAACTGCTGTATTGACTGTCGGTTGTGTGGCTTTTCCTGATGATGGCTCTTATCGTCAAGGTGGTTATTACGGTGGAAATTATGGCGGTTATGATCGCGACCGCCGCTATGACCGCGATCATGATCGTGACCGTTGGGAAAGAGAACGCGCTTATCGTTTACAGCAAGCTCGCTTAGAACAACAACGTCGCCAACAACAAGTTGACCGTGATCGACAACATCAACGTGACTGGCAACGACGCGAAAAACAACAACATTTAGATCGTCAACGTAGAGAACGTGAACAGCAACGCTTACAACAAATCCAAAGACAGACTTGGGAGCAGCGTCAGCAGCAGAAACCAAACTTTGAAAACAATAAACGAAAATGGGAACAACAAAACCAACGTCGAGATGATAAAAAACGTGATCAGCGCAGAGAGCATGATCGTGACTAATCACTTCTATACATCATAAATCAATCAAAACCTGTATTCACGCAGGTTTTTTTGATTCAAGCTTGAATATCTTTAAACCTCAATACTTTAAAAAAATAAGTCATTAAAAAATAGACAGTAAGGCATCCTAACTACTGTCTATCTATTTCACCTAAATTTAACGGTTATTGTGCAGCAGGCTGCTCAACCACATCGGCTTCTGGATTCACTTGCACAGGTGCAGCTTGTTGTAATGTTGGGTCAGATTGCACCGCAACACCTGTTTGTGATGATGTCTCCACGCTTGCAGCTTGTGCAGAGCTATCTACTGGTGCTTGTTGTGTTGCTGCGGTTTCTGGTGCACTGCTCGATTCTGTTGAAGTACATCCAACGGCAGCCAAAGATACGCCTGCCAATACAAGTGAAATTAAACCTAACTTTTTCATTTAAAAATACTTCCTTTCTAGACTCTATAAACAACACAAAGATTCAAATTCTTTGTGTTGCCTATGATTCCTGATATTTATTTGCATTGCGTGTGTTCTTAGTTAGACTTTTAAGCACATCAGGTAAAATGTTGTAGATATTTTATTAATGTTTAAATCGGTCTATTTTCATTAAAATTAGTCTAAATAATCTACTGTTTTTAGAGTAAAAATAGATAAAATTTTGCTTTAAATTTAACAGATATCCGCACAACATCAGTTAAATATCGCAATATAAAGCTCTATTTACCTTACATTGTAAAATCGATGTTTTAGCCAAAAAAAAGCGTATCCAAGAGGGTTGGATACGCATTGAAAAAGTATTTCTAAATTACACAGGATTAACTACAGCGAAAAGAATAGCGCTTTCAATCCAAAATAAGAAAGATTTTATTTTAATCACATTATTGGTTTTATGTATAAATATTAAGCAGCAAACAAAATGATTTGTACCAACAAAATGCTGATGAGGGGTAAATTTTTGCGAATTTCTCTGTAAATTCCCTACAAAAAATATCAAATTGTAAGTAAATCTTAGAAATATACGAAATAACAGTAAATAATCACCGCAATAACTTGAATTTTTTGGCGATGCCCACACATTTTGATTATTAACAAATTAAACACTCATGGCAGTTCAGCTTAAACACAGTGAACCCTGATGCCAAAAAGGACTGTACATGTTTAAGAACCCATTTAAACGGAGTAAATCTATGGCGACTGAGCAAAACCAAGACGCTCAAGATCTTCAACAAGAGCAAGCAGAACAGCAAACTCAAGCTGAAACCGAGCAAGCTGAAGTTTCAGTTGAAGATTTACAAGAAAAAATTGCACAGCTTGAAGGTGATTTAAAACTTGAAAAAGCACGTACTGCCAATGCTGTGTATGAAGCACAAAAAAGTGTAGAGCGTATTCAACGAGAGTCTGAAAAACATAAAGACACGGTACTCGAAAAATTTGCTAAAGAGTTATTGGATTCTGTTGATAACCTTGAGCGCGCGATCCAAGCCGCAGGTGAAGACAATGCAGTACTTGAAGGCGTGAAACTTACCCTGAAATCATTACTTACTACATTGGAGAAATTTGGTGTTGTAGAAGCAGATACAGCAAATGGCTTTAACGCAGACTTACATCAAGCAGTAGGTATTGATCCAAATGCTAAAGCCAATGAAATTGGCAACGTTTTACAAAAGGGCTACACCCTAAATGGTCGCTTGCTCCGCCCTGCAATGGTTATGGTCGGTCAATAAGGTCAAAATATTTGAGAGTTTTTTAAAATATTTTCTAAAAAATAACTTGAAAAATTTTGAATGGCTCTCATATCGGATTACAAGAAAATGCCTTTTGTATTCCCTAATAAATAAAAGGGAAAACGAAAGGATTCAAAAGAATTTAGAGGAATAAATGAATGGCTAAAATTATTGGTATTGACTTAGGTACAACAAACTCATGTGTTGCAGTACTTGAGGGTGACAAAGTTAAAGTTATCGAAAACGCTGAAGGCGCACGTACAACTCCTTCTATCGTTGCTTATAAAGATGGCGAAACTTTAGTGGGTCAATCTGCTAAACGTCAAGCAGTGACTAACCCTAAAAATACATTGTATGCAATCAAACGTTTGATCGGTCGTAAATATCAAGACCAAGCAGTACAAAAAGACATCGGCATTGCACCATTTAAAATCGTGAAAGCGGACAATGGCGATGCTTGGGTTGAAGTAAACGACAAAAAACTTGCACCACAACAAGTTTCAGCAGAAATTTTGAAAAAAATGAAAAAAACTGCTGAAGACTATTTAGGTGAAACAGTAACAGAAGCAGTGATTACTGTTCCTGCATACTTCAATGATGCGCAACGTCAAGCAACAAAAGATGCAGGTAAAATTGCAGGTTTAGATGTTAAACGTATCATCAACGAACCAACTGCTGCGGCACTTGCGTTCGGTATGGACAAAAAAGAAGGTGACCGTAAAGTTGCTGTATATGACCTAGGTGGTGGTACATTCGACGTATCTATCATTGAAATTGCTGACTTAGATGGCGACCAACAAATCGAAGTATTGTCTACAAATGGTGATACATTCCTTGGTGGTGAAGACTTTGATAATGCATTGATCGACTATTTAGTTGAAGAGTTCAAAAAAGAACAAAACTTCAACTTAAAACAAGATCCGCTTGCACTTCAACGTTTAAAAGAAGCAGCTGAAAAAGCAAAAATTGAGCTTTCTTCATCGAACTCAACTGAAATTAACCTTCCATACATCACAGCTGATGCAACTGGTCCTAAACACTTAGTGATCAATGTTACACGTGCAAAACTTGAAGGTTTGGTTGCTGACTTGGTTGCTCGTACCATTGAGCCATGTAAAGTTGCGCTTAAAGATGCAGGTCTTTCGACTTCTGACATCTCTGACGTAATCTTGGTGGGTGGTCAGTCACGTATGCCACTTGTACAACAAAAAGTACAAGAGTTCTTCGGTAAAGAGCCACGTAAAGACGTGAACCCAGATGAAGCAGTGGCGATTGGTGCTGCGATCCAAGGTGCCGTACTTTCAGGTGACAAAACTGACGTACTTTTACTTGACGTAACACCGTTGACACTTGGTATTGAAACAATGGGTGGTGTATTAACACCAATCATTGAGAAAAACACAACGATTCCTGCGAAGAAATCTCAAGTGTTCTCAACTGCTGCGGACAACCAACCAGCTGTAGATATTTCAGTTTACCAAGGTGAACGTAAAATGGCTCAACAAAACAAGTTGTTGGGTAACTTCCAATTAGGTGACATTCCCCCTGCTCCACGTGGTGTGCCACAAATTGAAGTATCGTTCGACATCAACGCTGATGGTATCTTAAAAGTATCTGCGAAAGATAAGAGCACAGGTAAAGAGCAATCAATTCAAATTAAAGCAAACTCAGGTTTGAGCGATGCTGAAATTGAAGCGATGATCAAAGATGCTGAAGCAAATGCTGAAGAAGACCGTAAATTTGAAGAGTTAGCAAAAGCACGTAACGAAGCTGATGCACTTGTATCTTCTGCTCAAAAAGCAGTAAAAGATTTGGGCGAGCAAGTGACTGCTGATGAAAAATCTGCAATCGATGCTGCTGTGTCTGAGCTTGAAGTTGTTGCAAAAGAAAATGATGTTGATGCGATCAAAGCAAAAACTGAAGCTTTACAAAACATCATTATGCCAATTACGCAACGTGCGTATGAAGCGGCTCAAGGTCAAGGTGGAGCTCAAGGTTTCGACCCGAACCAATTTGGCGGTGATGCTGGTCAACAACAGCAAAAAGCGGACGATGGCGTAGTTGATGCTGAGTTCACTGAAGTGAAAGATGACAAAAAATAATTTGTCGCTTTAAATAAAAAACCGCTCAAGAAATTGAGCGGTTTTTTTTATACTTCAATTTACTCTATATTGATCACGTTTATAAAATGAGAATGACAAGAATGCAAAAATCCCCTGCTATTTCTTTACCTATATTTTATAGCTTGATTGCAGCCCAATTCATTCTGCCAATCATTGCAGCATTGGTCGATATACTCAGTCCACAACCTGAACTTGCATTACTCGACAAAACCTTATATATCGAACCACAAAGCCTTGAACTCTTTATCATCACAGGCGCAACGATTCTAATTTCCATCATTAGCATTGGCTTATTTTTACGAAAAAATTGGGCTCGAAAAGCTTATTTATATACATTTTTCCCAGCCTTTCTCATCTACTTTTTGCCTTATATGCATTGGATTTATATGAGCAGTTTTGCCGCTATTTTCAATGACTTGGCTTTTGTAGCTACAGGCATTTTGCTGACAATCTTAGCAATTCCAGCATTGTATCAGCCTTTATTTGAAGAAAAAAATTAATTTCTTAAGATTTCAGCATAGCGCACACTTAAAGTTCACTTGCGCATTTTTGAATTTAAGTTAAATTAGCAATATTGCAACTTTCAAATATAAAAAATGCGCTTTTGGTTGATTGTTTTCACGATTATTTTTACTGCTTATTTTTCTATACAGCGTTATTTACACCCGCACCTAAACCACAATTCTACGATTGACCGCATTTCTCACCCGCTAGATACTCGCTTACGTTATCGCATTGGTGAAATTGACCCACGTTTTCATATGAGTCGTGAACATTTAGCACTTTTAGCACAACAAGGTGCAGATATTTGGCATCAAGGTACTATGAAAGGCCTATTTGTTTATGACCCTCACGCCAAATTAGCCATTAATTTAATTTATGACGAACGCCAAGCAGAGTCCACAGCCCGCCAACAAGAATTAAATATTTTAGAAAATACGCAACAATATCAAAATAATGAAAGATCAAATATTGAAAAATTACGTGCCGAATTAGATCAGTCTAATCGTGAAATAAACATCTATAAAGTGAATTATGAAAGCAAAGTTTCCCAATATAATCAGTTTGTGCAAAGTATTAATCAATCAAATCAATCCTTGCATCCATCAACGCAAGCACAATTAGAACAATTAAAAAATCAACTAGATACTGAACGTATCAATCTCAGTCAAAAACTGGCACTACATAATCAAAAAGTAAATCAACTCAACCAACTCGTGGATGCCTTAAACTCAAATACCCAACAATTCAATCATTCAGTCGATCAATTTAATGCTCGTTTTCAACCGCGCCAATTTGATAAAGGTGTGTTTAATGGTGAAAGTATTAATATTTATGAATTTCAATCTGATGCAGATCTGCGTGTAACGATTGCACATGAACTTGGTCATGCACTCGGACTTTTACATAATACCGACCCAAAAGCACTGATGTATCCCATAATGAAAGAACAAGATTTGCAAAACTTTAGATTAACCGCTGCAGATTTAGCCATGCTAAACTCACGCTAAACATGACTTTATGCTTATTTAAAACCCATATTATAAATAAGTATTAATTTTATTTTCTGAAAATCATGCTATGGTGATCATAGATATTTAAAGGAGATTCCTGTGAGTTATTATCATATTATTCTTGAAGTAAATGATCATATCAGCACGATTGAACAAACACGTGATATTGAAATTTTTGATATTACTGAACTTCAGCCTTATCTCCATGCTATTTTATTGCCTTATTTCAATGAACAACAAATCGAACTCGAAGATGAAAATATCGAATTCGCTGATATTTTACATATTGAAATTAAACAAACTTTGCTCCCGATCCAACATTTAATTGAAGAAGAACAAAAACAATTACCAAGCGATACAGATGTAACCATCACCGCTTATGAAATTTTCAATGATCGTGATCATACGCAAGATGTTACGGCTGTGATTTTAGATTTATTAGAAGCTGTGAAAATTGATCAAATAGATATTGAATAAATCTTTATACCTCACTACATCATATAAAAAGGTCTGCCATTGCAGACCTTTTTTAAAATTTAAATGATCAATACATTTTACTGCATCATACTTTTTGCCGCCTCATTACGAAATGCTTTTAAAATCTGCTGCCCTGCACGACCTGTTGGCTTTAAACCCAATTTATTTTGTTCTTGTTGAATGGCTTGACGGGTTTTATCGCCAATCAAACCATCTGCATCACCAATATCATAGCCTTTTTTCAACAAATAATTTTGAATTTCACGACGTTCCGCACGAGATGTTCCCGCATCATCTGTTGGCCAAGCTGTTTGGAAAGCTCCCTTACCTTGTAAACGATCAGATAAATGAGCAATCGCCAAAGCATAACTTTCTGCTGCGTTATAACCATAAATCGCATCAAAGTTTTTAAATACTAAAAATGCCGGACCATTCGCACCTGCAGGCATCATCAAACCTGCTGATGACGCACCTGATAAATTACCTTGAATAATCGGTGTACCATCTACACGGGTAAAACCACGACTTTGCCAAGAACTTAACGACTTTTTATTACGTCGACTTTCACCACCAACCGAAGCACCATCGGGAATTCTGACTTCAAAGCCCCATGGCATACCTGTTTGCCAACCACGTTTTTTCAAGAAATTTGCAGTAGATGCTAAGGCATCAGCAGTACTTGAAACCAAGTCACGACGACCATCTCCATCAAAATCAACAGCTAATTCTTCATAAGTAGATGGCATAAATTGAGTATGACCAAATGCCCCTGCCCACGAGCCTTTTAATTGTTCTTCACGTAGATCACCGCGCTGTAAAATACGCATAGTGGCAAAAAATTCACCTCGGAAATAATCTTGACGACGCCCCTCACAACTCAAAGTGCCCAAAGCTTGTAATAACGGATATTTACCCGAAATATCACCAAAATTACTTTCTACACCCCATACAGCAACAACCGTTTCAGCAGGCACACCATATGCCGCAGCCACACGATTTAGAATATCGCGGTGTTGCGCTAACATTTGACGACCTTTTTCTACACGTTCCTCATCCACCAAACCCGAAAGATAATCCCAAATCGGGGTAGAAAATTCAGGTTGATAATTCAACTTCGCAATCACTGAATAATCAGGTGTTAAATTCTGCGTATAACGGTCATAGGTTGAACCACTCACGCCTGAAGCAATCGCACGTGAACGTAAATTGGCTAAACAACCTTGAAAATCACGTTGGGGGGAATAATCTGAAGTTGTATTGGCAATCACAGAAGTTGCACTAACGGATGATGTTTGACCATTAATCACCAATTCAGCATTTGCCTGTGTCATGGCGAAAAGAGCAGTACCACATAAAAAAGATAAGCTACGCATATAATCCACAAAATCTTTGTTCATTAAAATTATGTAATTAACATACCATTCTGTGGATAAAATGACAGAAACAAAACGTAAATTTTAAATTCATTTTCTACTTTTTAAATTCATAATTCATTTTTTGAATTTAAAAAACTATCCACAGGCTAAACATTCTTTAATGTTTGAATTTAAAACTATCTCAAAGTTTTAAATTCAAACTATTATCAAAAGTTATCCACAAACCTTTCGATTTTAAATCTTGCAAAAATAAGATCTAAAGCATTTAATTTTATTCATTTTTTATTTAAATTCAAAAGGGGATTTTTAAATTTAAAAAGCAATTTAGATTGAATTTAAACTTTACCTTTTTAAATTCAAAAGTTTTGAATTCATTTCTCAAAATTTGAATTCAAATATTGCAATAGGCTCAATTTAAATTCAAAAATAAAAGTTTGAATTTAAATCATGAATTAGCATAATTAGAGGAGATTAATGTTCATACATGCTCGATGCCGAGATGATGAAAATGAAAGGTCGACATCATACTGAAATAAAAAAAATAAAAAAGCGACCAAAGGTTTGATCGCTTTTTTTACATGCAAATTTAGATTTAAATGCTCATATCTTCGCTAAGTGCCAAAGGATTTGGTAAAATTTTCGCCAATTGACGGCATAAATTCGTCAATTCAGCGCTGTCATTTGGCATTAATGTAATATGACCAATCTTACGACCTTCACGCTCTGTTTTATTGTAAAGGTGTAAATGAGCACCATTTAACGCTAAAACTTCTTCAGATTTTGGATATTGTCCAATGATATTGATCATCACCGTTGGACGAACCACTTCAGTTGAACCAAGCGGTAAACCTGCCACTGCACGAATGTGATTTTCAAACTGAGAGCATACAGCGCCTTCAATCGACCAATGTCCTGAGTTATGCACACGTGGTGCCATCTCATTGGCATATAAGCCTTTTTCAGTCACAAACAACTCAAGTGTGAGTACACCAACATAGTTCAAATGATTAAGCAGGCGAGTGATGTAGTCTTGTGCCACAGGTTGTAAATCTGTGCTATTCGGTGCAGGTACAATCGAATGTGACAAAATACCATTGTGATGATGATTTTCAGCCAAAGGCCAAGTTTTCACATCACCATCTATACCACGTACGGCAATAATTGAAACTTCACGAGAGAAAGTCACAAAACTTTCTGCAATGAGTTCACCTGCTGGACCTAATTCTGCCCATGCTTGATCAATTTGATCTGCTGAGCGCAAGACGAACTGACCTTTACCATCATAACCACCACGAGAGGTTTTCAGCACGATGGGTAAGCCAAGTTCTGCCACTGCCGATTGCAAGCTTTCCAATGAAGTTACTGCTTTATAGGGTGCAACAGGAATCGCAAGCTCATCAAATAAAGCTTTTTCAGATAAGCGATGTTGTGCAATCGCTAAAGCTTGACGCGGTGGGTGTAAATCTTTTTGCTTGGTCAATACATCAACATCAATCAACGGCGTATTTTCAAACTCAAGACTAAATACATCTGCACTGGCAATGAAGTCTTGTAGACCATTTGCAGCCTTGGTTGAAAATACTGGACCTAATGCTGCAGAAGGACAGTCTGTATTGGCTTCAAAGAAAGTACATTGAATATTGAGCGGTAAGGCAGCTTGCGCCATCATACGACCCAATTGACCGCCACCAAAAATCCCAATGGTTTTATTCATAATCTATGTCCTATGTTCAGCTTGGCTTTAGATTTGACCTGGAATATTTTTGCTCGCCACTTTTTCAGTTTGCGCAGCACGGAATTCTGCAACATTTTTTGCGATTTCAGGACGTGTTAAACCTAAAATTTGTGCTGCCATAATGGCTGCATTGGTTGCACCTGCAGGACCAATTGCCAATGTACCTACCGCAATTCCCGCAGGCATTTGTACAATTGAAAGTAATGAATCCACACCATTTAAGATCGAAGATTTTACGGGTACGCCCAATACAGGAAGATCAGTTTTTGCCGCACACATGCCCGGTAAATGTGCTGCGCCACCTGCACCTGCAATAATCACTTGAATACCCCGTTCACGTGCAGTTTCAGCATATTCAAACAAACGATCTGGTGTACGGTGTGCAGAAACAACTTCCGCTTCAAAAGGAACACCAAGCTGTTTAAGCATATTGGCAGTGTTTTCTAAGGTTGCCCAATCTGACTGAGAACCCATGATAATTCCAACTAGAGGTTGAGCGTCTTGTGCTGCGGCCGCATTCATTGCAAATTTTCCAGAGATTAAAAAAGTAGAGATAAATCTCGACGAGAGAGCCAAGCTTTAATAAGAGCCCCATATTATAGACTGATTTTTCATCTCAAGAAAATTTAACGGACGTAGTAGGGCGATATTTTCATTATTTTTTTGGAGAATATGAAAATTATTTAAATACTTTGGTTTATTGACTTCTAAACACAAAATATACACAGCCCAATAAGCATAAACCTGCCCATACATAATCAAGTTTAAAGGGTTGTTTAAATAGGAAAATCATAAAAGGAACAAAAACTAGTAGAGTCACAACTTCCTGTGTTATTTTCATTTGCCCAATAGGCCAACCTTGTTGTGCTAAAAGTTTAGTCGCAGGAATCATTAGACTATATTCAAACAGGGCAATCACCCAACTGAATAAAATCGCCTGCCAAAGCGGTGCATCGTGCGGTAAAAATTTTAAATGCCCGTACCATGCAAGCGTCATAAAACAGTTGGCAAGGATGAGGAGTAAAAAGGGAAGCAGCATGTTATTTTAAACACAGTATAATGATGCTAAATTACACAAAAATATCAACAAAAAAGAAAGCTATTATTTATAAATTTTTATTGGAAATAGACGTATGGGTATAGATCTTGATCTTATAAATTCTCAATTAGATTTTTCACACGAAACTCCTCAATATTCAGAAATTCAAGCCTTATTCAAGAAAAGTTTAATTGAAGGAAATACTGAATATGCACAATCAATTTACTTTCATCATGATCACTTTCAAAATACCTCCAATTCATTCGAACTGGATGAATTTGCCATCCGCTCTAAAGAGCAAATGTATGTTGACTGGAGAAAAATAGATGCACTAGATGTAGCAGCATCGCCATACAACTACATGTTATTTGCATTTTACTTATATCTTGCGTTGTTTAAACAACAAACCATTACGCTTCATTTAAATCATAAAAATTCTTTTATTGATCAAATCGTTATTAAACCTATAGCATTTTATCAATTTGATATAAATATAGAAAAAATAGAATATTCATTTAGCGAAATTTATTCATATCTAGATGCCTTATATCAAACTAAACAAAAATTAGAATTTATTCAAACGACAGGTTTAGAGGAAATTGAATCTCATAAAATAAATTGGGAAAAAGATCGCAAAACTATTCTTATTCAAGGAGATTTTTTTCGCCTTTTTCATACTGCCGAATTGATTCTAAACTTTATCCACCCATTAAATACCACTGATGAATTAGAACTGACAGGCATTGTAGGATATAAAGAACACTTGACAGCACTCAGTGCAAATATTGTTTTTTGGCGACCAAATTCAATCGGGTACTTTCTGGGTTGGGATGAGGGAGAATAGATCATTAAAACACAACAAGAAAAACTATCTTTTCCCTTAAACCCTTGCTATCGTTGCTTTCAAATCGAATCAACCTTTTAAGTTAAATTTATAATGACAACACCACAACAACAAAGTGATGTGTCTATAAAAGCAGTGGAGTAAGAACGAATGCATCTGCATATTTTGGGTATTTGTGGCACTTTTATGGGTTCATTGGCACTGTTAGCACGTGACTTGGGACATAAGGTGACAGGTTCAGACGCAAACGTCTATCCACCCATGTCAACCCAACTTGAAAATGCAGGCATCACCTTGATGCAAGGCTATGACCGCAGTCATTTACAACCCCATCCTGACCTTGTGATTGTGGGCAATGCCATGAAGCGCGGTATTGATGCGGTGGAATATATGCTCAACGAAGGTCTACCGTATATTTCAGGTCCACAATTCCTTGCAGATCACGTATTACAAGGCAAGCACGTACTGGGTGTTGCAGGCACACATGGTAAAACCACAACCACAACCATGTTGGCTTGGGTACTTGATCAGGCAGGTTTAAATCCAGGCTTTTTAATTGGTGGTGTTCCTTTAGGTTTTAGTGAAAGCGCACGTTTAGGCGGTGGAAAATACTTCTGTGTAGAAGCCGATGAATACGATTCTGCATTCTTCGATAAACGTTCTAAGTTCGTGCATTACCATCCCAAAACAGCCATTTTAAATAACCTTGAATTTGACCATGCGGATATTTTTGATGACTTAGCCGCAATTCAAAAACAATTCCATCACTTAGTTCGTACTATTCCAAGTGAAGGTCGTATCATTGCGCCGATCACTGAAAGTAATATTGATGAAGTCTTGGAAATGGGCTGTTGGACACCTGTGGTTCGTACTTCTTTAGATGCAAATGACTCTGCTGAAGTCTATGCAGAACAATTGTCTGCGGATGGTTCACATTTCAAAGTCTTACAACACGGCGTTGTCAAAGGTGAAGTGAAATGGAACATGACAGGGCAACATAGTGTCGCCAATGCTTTAGCGACGATTGCAGCTGCTGAACATGTTGGTGTTTCAATTGAAACTGCATGTGAAGCCTTATCTAACTTTGGCGGTGTAAAACGCCGTATGGAACTGCTTGATACAGTGAATGGTATCGAAGTTTATGATGACTTTGCACACCACCCAACGGCGATTGATACCACACTTGAAGGTGCACGTAAGCGCTTAGGTGAACGTAAACTTTGGGCAATCATTGAACCACGTTCAAATACCATGCGTATGGGTTCGCACAAAGATGGTTTGGCGCATTCTGCACGTTTAGCTGATGAAGTCATTTGGTATCAACCTGAAGGTCTAGACTGGGATTTACAACCTGTGATTGATGCTGCACCCAATAAAGCTGTGGTTGCTCGTACTTTGGATGACATCATCAACACTATAGTTGCTGAAGCAGGTGAGGGCGATGCCGTGGTGATTATGTCTAACGGTGGTTTTGGTGGTTTACATCAAAAATTGATTACGGCATTAAAAGCTAAATAAGCTGTTATAAAACCATTAATTTAATTTAGAAAAACCCGCAAAAGCGGGTTTCTTTATGTGCTGAAAACATGGCGCTTAAAAATAATTTTGATAACCTCGATTTTGATAACCAATATGATGTTTTGTAGGTTTTTCTACATTTGCAGTCTGTAATAAAATTTTGAGAAAGCCATCCATCTGTTCGACTGTTAATAAATTAGGCTTAAAATGGCTTAAGCCAATATTTTTAAAGTAATTTGAAATTTTAGTATTAGGATTTACATATTTCATCGACCATTGTTTAAAACTCAATTCAGTAATAGAGCAAATGTGAAATAGATGAATATCAGTATGTCGACTATCGCGTTGGATCGACTCAAATAATGCTAGAACTTGCTCTCTTTCACCTTCGAGACATTGAAAAAATGAACCCTCAGCATAATACAGTACCCCGACAATACCTTGTTGGGCATTAAATCCTCGCGCTCTGGATAAAATATCACTTAAATCAAGCAGCAAATCATTGTCACTTTCTACTCGAACACTGGCATAGCATAAGCGAATCATAACTTTTCTTCTTTATCATGGTTAATTTTATTATTGCTCATTTTTTAATCATTTGTAATTTTTTTCTCACAAAATTCATCTGTTCTGATCACTCAATTTTCTCTGACCACTAAGCGATAATAAGAAATAGGAGAAGTAAACCGATTTTTCCCTGAGTGAACCTAATTGTTAAGTTTTTTTATTCGAGAATAAAATGATTAAAAATTTATTATTGCTCACGATCCTACAAATTTTTTACATTGGTCTTGTACTATTCTTACATAAACTTGGGTTGAACGAGTTTATCAATATTGCCATCATGTCATTTATTTTAGGTATATGTAGCCATTATCTACTTAACACTTGGATATTTAAATTAATACTAGTTTTTTGCCTATCCATACTCTTTATTGCTTTACATGGTTATCTGATGTGGGCTGTATTTATGAGTTGTTATGGTTTAGCACTCACGATTTTTCAATTTAATCTCAATCATTCTGTCCAAAGTAAATATAAGCTTCATCCCCATTGAGGCTTATATTCCTGCAATACATTTCTTTTATAGCATCACATCAGCAAAGCTTTTATCACGTCTAAACATAACATCCACATAGGAGCAAGTCGGCACAATTTTTAACTGCTTTTTACGTGCAAAATCAACCAAAGTATCCAATAACTGACGTGCCATACCTTGCCCACGTAGAGAGTCATCTACCCAAGTATGATTAGCGATGATCTTATCTTCACCACTCCACACATAACTGATCTCAGCGATGCGTTGACCTTGCTCATTTTCTAAAAAAAATTCACCTTGATTTGCATCATCAATATGTTGGAATTGCATATTTTTATCTCATCAATAATTTATCAATATAAATTTAACAAAGTTCATGCAAAAAGAAAATTTGATTAAACAAGATCCTTACGATGAAAATAACACATCACGAATAGATTCATCTTTATCAAAGACTGACTTTGCAAAAGGACAAAGCGGTATCACTGCTATGTTTTGTTCACGTGCAAATTCAACTAAATTATTTAACAATTTACGTCCTACACCTTCACCACGCAATTCATCTTCAACTGTGGTATGGTCAATAATCAATTTATCCTCACCTGCCCATGTATAGGTCATTTCAGCCAAGCGATGACCTTCCTCGCCAATATAAAATTCGCCTTTTTTAGCATCATTTTTATGCTTGATTTCTAACATTTTTCTACCTCTTGATAAAATCAGTATTTTTCAACATGCCATAAATATTCAATATTTTCTGTTAAGTTTTTTTATAAATTTAAAATCATCAGCACAGCACTTAAAGTCAATAATCACAAAATCTTCAACTTAAAATATAGCGTAAAATGCTGTTAGACTCAGGTTTATCGCATTCTACTCACAGATCAAAGAAGGGCACTATGAAAAAATGATCACGACCAACTAATGATCTTCTTTCTACATATTTCTAAACTTTATTTCACTTAACAAGCCCGCCAAATCAGCCTAAAATTTAGCTCGCATTATTTAAACGATTGACGATGTCAGCCTCTACTACTCCCCAAAACCCAAGATCAGCATCCACACCAAATCAAACACAGCAATGGATCAGTGTCATTAGCCTTGCTTTTGCTGCATTTATTTTTAATACCACAGAATTTATTCCTGTTGCTTTGCTCAGTGATATTGGTCAAAGCTTTGCTATGCCTGCCACCGATGTGGGCATCATGATTACCATTTATGCATGGGTGGTTGCACCGATTTCCCTCCCCATCATGTTATTGACTAAAAATTTTGAACGTAGATTTCTACTGATCGCATTATTCTGCGTTTTTATTCTCAGTCATACCTTGTCTTATTTTGCATGGAATTTTGAAGTTTTATTGCTCAGTCGCATCGGGATTGCTTTTGCCCATGCTTTATTTTGGTCAATTACAGCTTCTCTTGCTGTGCGTGTTGCCCCTCAGGGCAAAGCGTTTCAAGCCTTGGGCTTACTTGCTACAGGCACAGCTTTGGCCATGGTCTTAGGTATTCCATTTGGGCGCATCATTGGTGAAACATACGGATGGCGTAATACTTTTGCATTGATCGCCATTGGGGCTGCGATTGTTTGTTTAATTTTAGCCAAAACTTTACCCAAGCTTCCGAGTGTCAATTCAGGCTCATTAAGCAGTTTAAAAGTATTCTATCAACGTCCAGCCTTAATGATGGTATTTGCACTCACCATTATTGTGATTACCGCTCAATTTACCGCATATAGTTATATTGAGCCTTTTGCCCTAAATATTGCACATTTCAGTTCATCACAAACGACAACCTTATTGCTGATCTATGGGGCTGCTGGCTTTTTAGGCTCTTATTTATTTGGAAAATTTGCTAAAAAATATCCAAAACTCCCGATCCCATTGAGTAGTGCTGTACTCGCAATTTCAATGCTATTGCTGATTCCACTTGCAACTGACTTTATTTATTTTAGTGTGGTGAATTTATTCTGGGGAATGGCGATTATTTGTTTTAGCCTTGCACAACAAGCCAAAGCCCTAAATTTAGCTTCGGATGCTACAGATGTCGCAATGGCAATCTATTCAGGACTTTATAATGTCGGCATCGGCGGTGGTGCTTTACTGGGTGGGTTCGTTACAGCACATTATGGTTTAAATCACATTGGCTTAGTCGGAGGCGTCTTAGCACTGCTCGGCACAATATTGGCCTGCATTTTAGTGACTCGTAAAGATTTTTAACTGCAATTATTCTGAGGAAATGTGTAAAAAGAAATTGCGTCAGTTTAAAAATTATGCAATATTAATCACATTAAGTATCCACGTTTGATACTTATTCCAAATTCATTGAACAAGGGGAGTAGCCTCTCCAAATGATCTCTATAGGATTATAAATTTTATATAGAGACCAGATGTCAGAATATCGTCATTACGCATTTTTTATTTACACAAATAAAAAAGCCGGTATCTGAGCATTATCTGTCACAGATAATGTAGGCAAGACTTTGATCATGTTGATACAGATGTTTAATCGTCTGGCAACTGGTCATGGTCTTTTTTTATGCCTGATTGATTGCCAGAAATGGAGTTTTTATGGAATCAATCGGTAATCTTTGGCTGTATTTTGCATTTTTTGCAATTGTTGCAGTCATGCTTCTCATCGACTTTCTAGGCTTTAAACAAAAAGAAGGGCAAGAAGTAAAAGTTAAAACCGCAGCGTATTGGAGTATTGCTTGGGCCACGGTTGCAACTTTATTTGGTGGTGGTTTGTGGTTGTATCTACAACAAACCGCAGGTGCGACCATCGCCAATACCAAAACCATGGAATATTTTGCAGGTTATTTACTCGAAAAATCCCTCGCAATTGACAACGTTTTCGTCTGGATGATGATCTTCGCAGCTTTTGCTATTCCGCCCGCTTTACAACGTAAATTATTACTTTACGGCGTACTCGGTGCAATCGTATTAAGAACCATTTTTATCTTTATTGGTGCATGGTTCGTTCAAGAATTTTCGTGGATTTTATATATTTTCGGCGCATTTTTGGTCTATACAGGCTTTAAATTATTGAAAGGTCAAGATGAAGAAGACAGCAATATTGAAGATATGGCGATTCTGAAATGGTTGCGTAAACACATGCGAATTACGCCGAATTTGGAAGGTGGAAAATTCTTTGTCCGTCAAAATGGCGTGTTATGGGCAACGCCATTATTCTTGGTCTTGATTTTAGTGGAAGCATCTGATGTTATCTTTGCGGTCGACTCTATTCCTGCAATCTTTGCTGTCACAACCGACCCCTTTATTGTATTAACCGCAAACCTCATGGCGATTTTAGGTCTACGTGCAATGTTTTTCCTGCTTTCAGGTGCAGCAGCAAAAATGCATTATTTGCCATATGGTCTTGGGATTATTCTCGTTTTCATCGGCTTTAAAATGTTAATGCTCGATGTGTTCCATATGCCAATTTGGATTTCGTTAGGCTTTATTGTGATTGTGTTAGCGATCACTGCATGGTTATCGATTCTATATAATAAGAAACAAACACTAAACTCTTAAGTTCCGTTTAAAAAAGCCTTTCTCAATGAAAGGCTTTTTTAAAATCAATGTCGGGACACAATCTCTAACTTTTCCCATCGCTGCAAAAACCGTTTAGACATCACACGTTGCATAAACACATCATGGCTGACCAACCGATCATTCCAACGTAACTTTAATGTAAATAAATCACACAATCCGAAGGGTGCAATGATCTCTAAATCATCATTTTCTAATAAACGTATTGCCATTGCAGTGGCTGTTTCAGGCCAAACGGACAAAGCCTCATGTAACGAAGCATAAGGCAAAATCGACTGACCATTTTCCGTGCTATACCATGTATGCACAGTGGCTTGATTCACAACATCCCACTCATTTTCAGGGAAATTTTGGATTAATTGTCTCGTAATTTCATGGGTTATTCTTTGATGATCTTCATGCTCATCAAAGAAAATGACGTCAATTTCGCTGTGTATCACATCATAGGTTTGACCATGTAAAACTGACCATACAAGGTTGCGAATCACACCCGCACTCAAATATGCATTGGGTGCAATGTGTCTTAAATAAACCAATCTTTGCCACAACGCTTGTTCACGAAAAATTATTTCTGTCAGGGCTTGATCAAAATTATGTTTTGTAAAATCAAATAGTTGTAGGTTTTTCATGCGTTTTCAACATGCTTTTTTGGAAAAATAGTCACTGTACAATTTCAGCACATGCCCATATTATACAGCGCATAAAATTTGTTTTAATTTTTATTCTGTTAGAAAGCAAATAGATAAAAATACTGAAAATGCAAGGCAGACCATGCGTTCAAAAAAAATCAGTTTAGTCATTGTGCCACTTTTGATGACTGCGTGTAGTAGTCATGATAAACCACTTGTTCAAGATGTTTATAACAGCCAATATGATTGTGCATACGATTGGGATACAGAACTCTGTGAAGAAGAACAAACCACGAGTTCATCCCATAGTGGCTATTATGGCGGGATACGTTATATAGGCCCGCAATATTATCAGGGCAATCGTAAAGTGAATTTTGCAGGGCGTAAAATCCAACCCACAACCAATCTCAGTGTTGGGCAACCTTATATTTCCCAAGTCGCTAAATCAAATAGTAAATCCTCGCCTGTGCGTGGTGGTTTTGGACGTAGTGGCGGATCATTTGGTGGTTAAAACCCACATCCTGAGTTTGCTGTAACAATTCATTTAAAAGTTATTGATGACATTATGAAAAGAAAACTGTTCCAAGCCCGTCCAAACTGGCAGCAAGAACACGAAAATATTGGCTTTGATTATTATAATTTACCTTCTGCGGATGGCTCGATTTATTGGTCTGAAGGGGTAGCATATGAGTTTAGCTTAAAGCAAATCGAACAGCTTGAAGATGCCTCGAATGAACTGCATCAAATGTGCTTACACGTGGCAGGGGAGATGATTCAGCAGGGTAATTATCCTGATTATTTTCAAATACCACACACAGCTATTCCGCTCATTGAACATTCATGGCATCACCATGCACCCATGCTTTATGGACGTTTTGACTTTGCCTATGATGGTCAACAAATCAAGATGCTTGAATACAATGCCGATACCCCTACAGGTTTACTTGAAGCATCAGTTGCACAGTGGCATTGGATTGAACAAGTTGAAAATATTGCAAACCGTGATCAATTTAATAGTATTCATGAAGACCTGATTAAACGCTGGAAAACAATTTTTCCACGTGGCGCACATATCCATTTCGCAGCATGCCAAGAAGCAGGACGTGAAGACTGGGGCAATCTGGAATATTTAATGGATACAGCCTTTCAAGCAGGGCATAAAGTGTCTGAGCTATCGATGGAAAATATCGGTTGGGATGGCAACAACTTTGTCGATTTGAATGATCAAGAAATTCAAAATTTGTTTAAGCTGTATCCTTGGGAATGGATTTGGGAAGAAAATTTTTCTCAGTACTTAAAACCTGAAACGCATTGGGTTGAGCCGTGTTGGAAAATGCTGTTGTCCAATAAAGCACTGTTGGTCGAGCTTTGGAAGAAGTTTCCGCATCATCCGTTATTACTCGAATCACATGCATTTAAATCTGATATGCAGCTGCATGGCAAATGGGTCAAAAAACCTATTTTGGCACGTGAAGGTGCCAATATTCGTGTAGTACAGGACAATCTCGACCAAGGTGCTGCATCGGGTAGTTTCTATTTCGATGATTATGATAAATATGGCTACATCGCCCAAAAATGGGTAGATACGCCGTTATTTGATGGCAAACTGCCCACCTTAGGTTTATGGATCGTGGGACACACCTGTGCAGGCATGTCGATCCGTGAGGACGAGTTTGACATTATTGGCAATGATGCACATTTTGCAGCACATTATTTTGTGGAATAAACACGATGTACTTAAAATGTACATTGATCTACGCAGAGAAAAGATGATTTCAAAATTAATCACTCAAAATCAGATCAGATAAAATTCAACAAATTTATTGACCCGAAAATAAAAAAGCCGATCTTATCAATATCGGCTTTTCAACAACATAGACACTCGATGAGATTAAATCGTATGCTCGGCTACTCGTTTCATGTATTTATTCAAACGGGTAAAAAATAAAATCTGTAAAAAAATGGTAAAAGCAGAGACACACCATTCATACCACAGATCAAAAGCAGTATTTTCTAGTTGGAAAAACTGATAAATCCCCAGTAATACCAAGCCAAATACAATACCTGCGACTGTGGTTTGCAACAAAATTGGAAATGATAATGCCGTGATCCGATTCATAAAATGCACACCATGATCACCGCCATTGGCAACATAGCTGCGCTGAATACCAATAAACATAATGATTAAAGTTAAAATTGCTTCCACCCCAATCACACGTATATCGTAATAAGGTGAATACATACCATAGTAATACACAGCACTGACGACCAATGCGGCGATCAAATAATAATTTTTATAATGGCGTTTCTCTAAAGTGTCTTCTGAAAGTTCATGCGCTAAGGCTTTGGTATTCCAAAAATACATAAATATTGTTATCTCTTATTCGTTGATTTGTGCACACTTTACGCATTCTTTTCACAAAGATAAAGCACTAAAACCAACACTTTCATGGCAGCTGTCACTGTGCATTCAGACATAAATTACTGAAGCATGCTACTAAATGGGCTACAATCAATCGAAAAAATTCACAACGTAGGTTCAAAATGTCTTCTATCATTGCAACGACGGCAATTCGCGGTCGCTTCCTCGATATTCAGAATACGGTTGCCCAAGCGCGTGATATTCACGACCAAGTGCGATATGTAGAAGATGGTTTATTACTCATCAATGACGGAAAAATTGTTTGGTTTGGTGCTTGGACGGAAGGGCAAACCTATTTGCCTGCTGATCTCAAAGTTGAACATTATGCAAATCAATTGATTGTTCCAGGTTTTATCGACACACATATTCATTTTCCTCAAACAGAAATGGTCGGTGCCTACGGTGAACAACTTTTAGAATGGCTCAACACCTATACCTTCCCAACTGAAATTCAATTTCAAGATAAAGATTATGCTGACCAAATTGCCCATTTCTTTGTCAATGAACTTCTAAAAAATGGTACAACCACAGCTTTAGTATTCTGTACAGTACATCCACAATCAGTTGATGCCTTGTTTGAGGCGGCTGAAAGCCATCAAATGCGTTTGATCGCAGGTAAAGTGATGATGGATCGTCATGCACCTGAAGCACTCACAGACACAGCAGAAAGTGCGTATGATGACTCCAAAGCCCTCATTGAAAAATGGCATGGCAAAGGGCGTAACCTGTATGCGATTACCCCACGTTTTGCTCCGACTTCAACGCCTGAACAATTGCAGCGGGCAGGGCAGCTCAAAGCTGAATATCCTGATGTCTATGTACATACGCATTTGAGTGAAAATAAAAATGAAATCGCATGGGTTAAAGAATTATTCCCTGAACAAAAAGGGTATTTGGATGTTTACCATCATTATGGCTTAACAGGCGAGCGTTCGGTTTTTGCCCATTGTGTGCATTTGGAAGAACATGAATGGGATTGTATGCATGATACAGACTCAGCCATCGCGTTCTGTCCAACCTCAAACCTGTTCCTCGGCAGTGGTTTATTTCCATTGAAAAAAACATGGGACAAGCAAGTCAAAGTTGGACTCGGAACTGATATTGGTGCAGGGACATCATTCTGTCAGTTACAAACATTAAATGAAGCCTATAAAGTGCAGCAACTACAGGGTGACAAACTGTCTGCCTTTGAGTCGCTTTATCATGCCACGCTTGGCGGTGCCAAAGCCTTAGACTTACAAGATAAATTGGGCAACTTTAATGTTGGCAAAGAAGCAGATTTTGTGGTTTTGAACTTAAAAGCCACCGCGCTACAACAGTTACGTCAGCAACGTGCCAAAAATATTGAAGATGCGTTATTTGCCTTATTGACCATGGGGGATGATCGTAATATTCAAGCCACGTATATCTATGGAAATAAAGCCTATGAACAAAGCTAAACAACCACAGCAAAAGCCGAAACAATCCAAGAAAAAATTGATTTTAATTGGAACAGTTTTTGTGGTCTGTGCGCTCCTGCTGAAAAAAGATGCTCACTAAACTTTAGCGTGTTTACATTTCAACTGGCAAAAAAGATGCATCTTCAGTCGATATGTTTTAAAATTGATGCATCTTATAGGTGTTGCTCGTCAACACCTTTTTTACTTTGCGAATTTGATATTTTTAGTTTTAGGTATTTCCCATGACTGTTGAAATGAAAGTAATGATTTCTGCTGAAGAAATTCAAGCAAAAGTTCAGGAACTTGGTCAGCACATTAATGCGCATTATGCCAATAGTGACAAAGAGTTGGTATTAATCGGATTATTGCGTGGTTCAGTGATTTTCATGGCAGATCTTTGCCGTACAATCACCAAAGAACATGAACTCGACTTCATGACCGTATCAAGTTACGGTGGTGGGACAACTTCAACACGTGATGTCAAAATTTTAAAAGATCTTGATGGTGAAATTCGTGGTAAAGATGTACTCATCATCGAAGACATCATCGACTCGGGCAATACCCTAAGCAAAGTGCTCGAAATTTTAAGCACGCGCCAACCTAACTCGATTGAACTTTGTACTTTAGTGAGCAAACCTTCACGCCGTGAAATTGAACTCGATGTGAAATTTTTAGGTTTTGAAGTCGAAGATAAATTTATTGTGGGTTATGGTCTGGACTATGACCAAAAATATCGTCATCTTCCATTTATTGGTGAAATTGGTCTGTAATTCAGCTTTGATATAATTTCCCCCCATAATACTTAAGCGGCTTCGGTCGCTTTTTTTATGTTTCATTTCCACTACTTTAGAACAAAAATGCAACAACTTGTAGCATATCAATTCTTTCAATCATCATATAAATATTCAAAAATAACAATCAGGTTAACGTTCTAAATTCAAGATCAGACAAAGAAAAGGAGAAGGATTATGATGGCACTGATTGGCGCAATCATCATCGGTTTTTTTGCAGGTCTCATTGCACGTGCAATTCATCCAGGGAATGATAAAGCAGGCTTCATTGTCACAGTTGCTTTGGGGATTATCGGTTCATTGGTTGCAACCTATGGCGGTCGAATCATTGGACTCTATTCTGACGGCTCATCAGCAGGCTTTATTGCCTCTGTGATTGGTGCAATTATCGTTTTGTTTATTTACAACATGGTCACCAAGAAAAGCTAATGCAAACGTGAAAACTTAAAAGCATCTCCATTGAGATGCTTTTTTATTTTTTACAAACCAAACTTTTGCCAAATTTTTTCAATTTCTTCGGCAGGGTAGGCACCCATCACAGTATGACCATTCGAGAAAATAATCGCAGGTGTCCCATGTAGACCCAATTGTTTACCCAAAATCAAATTACGTTCAATGGGTGTGGCACAATTGGCTGCAGCTGTGGGTTGAATATTGTTTTGAATTAAATTGTGCCATGCATAGGCTTTATTGTCAGAACACCAGACTTGTTTAGAGGGCAGAATCGACTGATTTTTAATAGGATAAATAAAAGTATAAATCGTGACATTATTCAGCTTGGCTAAATTCCCTTCAAGACTTTTGCAATATGGGCAATTTGGGTCAGAAAAGATGGCGAGCTGACGCTGACCATTCCCCCTGACTGTTTTAATTGCATCATTAAAGGGGAGCTTTTTAAAATCAGCTTTGGGGCTATTTTGAAGTGCTAAATCTTTGGTGAGGTTTTTTTGGTCTTTCAGCCGAATCATTGAACCAATAAACAGATGCTGCACATCTTCATTAACGTAAACCACCTGACCATCTAATGTACCACTGTACAAGCCTTGCATTTCAGTGGCTTGCACATTGTCGATTTTGACATTTGGATATTGCTGCGACAGTTTGGCTTTAACACTGTCAACATTGGCAAAACTACTGCCACAAACAGCGAGACTTAAACTCAATGCGATCAATTGCTTTAACATATTGAATAAATATCTTAGAAATTTAAATAATCAAAATATTAAAGCACAATCTAACACCCCTGATGTTGAAGAACTGTTGTTTCAATGCGTTTCACGTGGAACAAAGTTAAACATTGCAGGACGATTGATTTCCACAGAAATATGTACCAATTCTTCATGTATGGCTAATGCCTGACGAATACGATCTGCGGTTAAGTCCTGCAGTGGTGTTTGCAACGCTAAAATCACTGAAAACTTGCCTTTACCCACTTTCCAAACATGCAAATCTGTAATCTGAATATCCAATTTTAAATCTGAAATCACTTCGCGGACCTCATCTACGACAGGATGATCCATTTCAGCATCTAATAAAGTTTTTCCTGTTTCCTTGATCAATCCAAACGACCATCTACCCACTAAAATTGCACCGACGATTCCCAATAAAGCATCTAAAAAGTCCCAACCAAAATATTTTCCTGCGAATAAAGCAATGATCGCTAAAACAGACGTTACAGCATCTGCAACTACATGTAAAAATGCTGCTTTTTGGTTTAAATCATGCTCATGATGCTCGCCATGTTCATGTTCATGAGGGTGATGGTGATGGTGATGGTCATCATGCAATAACCACGCACACATCAGGTTAATCCCTAAACCTAAAATCGCAATAACAATTGCTTCATTATAATGAATCTGTACAGGGTGAAATAGGCGCTCAACCGACTGAAAAGCCATAAATAAAGCCACAACCATCAACAAAATTGCACTGCTATAACCAGCAAGAATCTCGATTTTCCAAGTCCCAAAACTAAAACGGGCATCTTGTGCATAATGCCGTGCTGCTCGATATGCCATATATGCCAAGCCCAGCGCTAACATATGGGAACTCATGTGCCAACCATCAGCAAGTAAAGCCATTGAATTAAAAACCCAACCGCCTGCAATCTCAAAAATCATCATCAGCCCTGTCAAAATCGTGGCAAATAAGATTTTCTTCTGTGCTAAAGGATTGCCTTCGTCAAATTGATGAGAATGCTGCCGTTGAATGGTTTTAAATTGCATGTGAATTGAATCCAATATACTCCCCCAGAGTATATTCTCGGATTTTAAAATATACTATAAGAGAGTATATTTTTTTGGAGCCAATGGATGGGACATTTACATCAAGATCAAAAAGTTTTAAATCGGGTCAAGCGTCTCAAAGGGCAGATCAATGCAGTGGAAGAGTCTTTAATCCAACAGGATAAATCCTGTATTGAGATTTTACAGCAGGTGGCAGCCATTAAAGGTGCAGTAAATGGCTTGATGAATGAACTGATTGAAGCCCACTTGAAAGAACATGTTATTTCAGATCATCAGGCTATAGATGAAGCAGAGCTTGAAATTTTTATGCAATTGTTAAAACGTTACGGATAATTTGACCAACGAATTAAAAACACATTGACCTGTTGCTGATTAAGTTTTAATCTGACATCCAATCAGACTCCTCCCGCCAAACTCAATTTCTTTGAGCTTGGCTTTTTTTATCTGCAAATGATTTAGAAATTAAGTGCTCAATACATGAATCAACAATCATGGCGTCCATTTTTACTCGTGAGCCTAGCCCTGTGTATCGGAACGATTGGAACCGCATTAGCAAGTCCCTTATATCCAATTTATCAACAATTTTGGCATTTACTTCCAAGTCACATTACTTATATTTTTGTGGCATATATGTTTGGTTGTATGACAACTTTATTATTTTTAGGACGCAGCAGTAATAGTTTTGGATTTATCCGTACGCTACAAGCAGGTTTACTCTTTGCCATCGTTGGCTTGGGACTTTCTGTCTTTGCGAGCAATGCTTATTTTTTAGGATTTGGACGCTTTATTATTGGGATTGCTTCAGGTCTCATCAGTACTTCTGCTATGCTTGGACTGATTTATACGATTCCAGACACACATAAAAACAGTGCTGCACAGCTCAGTTCAATCATCACGGTATTGGGCTTCGGCTTTGGTCCTCTGATTGGTGGTGCAATTGCACAATTTTCGGATGCCCCCTTAGTTACCCCCTATATTCCCGTCATTATTGCAGCAGCGATCAGTTTTTTCAGTTTATTTAGCATTAAAATCATTCAGTTTGAAAAACAAGTTTTTTCAGTTGCACCACATTTAGAACTGCCCGAAATACACTTTAAAACGCTGTTTTATCTTGCTAGTTTTACCGCTTTTTGTGCTTTTGGTTCATTTAGTTTATTCGCTTCACTTGCACCCTCATTTATCAAAGACGTGATTCCTTGGCACGGTCCTTTGGTGAGCGGTGCAACGATTGCCAGTATTTTATTGGTTTCAGCCTGTGCCCAATTTATGGCGAAATCACTGAACATGCATAAAGCCTTGAATGCAGGTTTAATCTTGTTATTGCTCAGTTATCTAATTCTTATGATTTGCATGACCATGCACCTGAGTTTTTTATTCTTTTTGAGTGTTGTTTGTGTGGGCATGGGACATGGCTTAGGTCTACTCGGTGCTTTTGCCTTGATTCATCACATGACCAATATTGATAATCGCGCAGCAGTGGTTTCCACATATTTGTTTATTGCCTACTTTGGTACGATTGTTCCGATTATTGGCGCTGGTTATTTGTCAGATCATTTTGGCTTAATGACTGGCGTATTGGGTTTCTGTGTGGGTATGGGGTTGCTATCTCTGTATTTATTGATTCAGCATTTAAAAATTAAAATAATTCCAAATAATTCATAGATAAAATGAGAATGTAGGGATCACACATTTCGGCATCCCTACATATTTTTATACCAAAAACTTAAGGTAAATTTCAACCTTTACAACGTCAATGTCTGTCAGTTTATAACGATGCGCATCCACTTCAATATTGATCGTACCTGTATGATCTTTTAACTCATAATGCTCGGCTTTGGTTTTACGTACAATTTTTCCTGTCAGCGTCAATACTGTTTCATCCTTGGCTTTAAGTGCCTGTCCCACAGTCAACTGATTCTTTGCCACTTCTTGAATGATGTGATGATCCCCTTTACCTGCCCAAAAATTGGCTGTTAAACCGAGTAAAGTAACAAAAGCAATAAAGGAGATTTTTTCATACAAAAGTGCCTTTGTTGGAGGTCGCTCTTTAACTTAAAGAGGATGTTGTGCCCTATAAATCAAAGTTACGCAATACTAAAAATTGCTAAAAAGCTGACATTTAGTCAGCTTTATGAAGCGAATCGGATTGTTATTTACCAATACAGAATATAATAAATTATATATAATTGTTTAATTTCAATAGCTTAAAATCATTAATGCTTTTCAGTGCCTAAACAGTGCCTATTTATGTCAACACTAGGGGGATAAATCCAAACGCACAACTAAAATCCAAACGCACAAGAGAAAAAATCTGAAAGCATTGAAAACCTTGATGATGAAGTTGAGCAAACTTTCATTTCAAGGGACATACGCGCGTGGGAGGTGTTTCAAAAAGTATACTGGTATTAAACGAATCCATTGTTGATATAAAAGAATCCTAAATCAAAGGCTTTGAAATGATTATCAAGCTTTTGGAGAAGTTACAGCTTCTCCTAAAGCCTCGCCTGATCCGATGTCGTAATCGACAACTATTACCTTCAATACCTACTGTAAAAAATTTACCAATTAACTGCTTACATTTTTTAAAGGTAGTAACAAAGCTATCCCAATTATCACTTGATATACTTGTATAGTTTACACCTAACTGCTTTAATTTTAATTTAAGCCATTTTGCTGTGGCTAAATCTCGTTTATCCCAGACATAAGCAACAATTTCACCCATTTCTCAATGATAAGTGTAAATTAACCATTAGTAATGTTTCTTTATACTGTCCCTCAAGCAGGACAGACATTTGATTTATATAGTTATTTTCATTTTCCTATAGTATCAGATGCTTATTTGTTTTTCTTTCAGCATACTTTTTGAAACACCACCATAGTTTAAGGGAAATGGACGATTGTTCGTGCCACTCTCCTGCCGTTTTATATAATTAATTGTTTCGATGTATATATTCAACTTTTCCATTTGAAAAAGTAATACTACCTAAATTTTTGTAATACCATGATTCAGAAATACCACCTTTATATTCTGTGCTTCTTTTGGAGGTAGGATTTCCCCAAGAAGAATTTAAAACCTGATTTGTTGACATTCCTATTTTAGGGCTAGAAGGAATTGAACTACTAATGTATTGACCATAACTATCAAATTTTTCCGAATATTTCTTTTTTAAACTTTCTAAGTTAATAGTTTTATTCTCCTCGCCAATCGCCCCCTCCCTCAATGAAGTATCATTTTCCTGAATTTGAATGGTCGAAATAGAATCTTTTTTGTGTTGTGGGTGATTGGTTTCTACTGATAAAGGAAGTCTACTTATTTCTATTTCTTTAGCCGTTGCTGAGAATGCTAGAAAATTGCTAAGAATTATAAGATAAAATTTATTCATCATGATCCTAATTTATTTAAATTGTTAAAATACATTTTACACAAAATCTTGTGAGTCTAATTTAATTTTCAGAGGTCTTCCAAAAAGTATGCTGGCATTAAATGAATCCATTATTGATATAAAAGAATACCAACCCGGGTGCTTTGTCTTTCCATTTTTCGGAAGTTTCGATACTGAAATTGGTAATACTGCCACCATTCGTTAAATTCCTTGTTTCAGGGTCACGACCTAAAATGCCCATTAAAATAACTTTTTTCACATTTGGCATGGTTCTAAATCTATTAAATTCTCTCAGAATGATTGTCGTATCTAAATATGTTTTTTTAGTGTGACCACTGTGACCACTGTGACCGCTGTGACCGCAAATGTAAGAGACTATTTTATATATAATTATTTTATAAAAGTGGTCACAATCAATAAAAATAATATCTATGCTCAACTGTGACCACTGTGCCCAAAAGTGTGACCACTCTTGAAACGGTCACAGCGGTCACAACACGGTCACAGTTATAAAATAAGTATATTTAAAAGAGTGTGACCACTTAATATATATATATAACAATACCTTATTAAATATAAAAACAAAGCGGTCACAGTGGTCACAATTAAATATCTTTGTTTTAGCTTTCTTCATCAAAGTTCTGTATGGCATCAGCCTTAAAGTGCATCATGGTAGGGCGTTCACCATCAGGCAAAACAGACCTACCAACACGCTTGGTATAACGACCATCATCACAATCAATCCACCCATTCGCCTTTAGAACTTTTTTAGCATTGGCTTCGTTCAACCCTATGCACATTTCATTTTTAAACATGACCGATGACACGAGGTAAACTTTGCTTTCAGGCTCATAGTAGCCCACACGATTATTAATTCGTGGGCGGATGATTTCGCCATCGGCTTGCCGAATGATTGTTAAGTCCTCAAAGCGACTTGTGCCGTTGGCTTCAAAGAATGCCTTGATGTGTTCAAGTATCTTTGCTTCTTCCATGTTTTCACCATTACCTAGACTGCCTAACCAAGTATTAAAGCATTGCCCCATTGCTTCAAACGATCTACCTTTTCCCCATCCTGTAATGCCTGCTTGTGTAGCGAGTTCGCCTGCAACCGCCACCAAAGCAAAACGCCTTAATACACGGCTTGCTTGCCCATTCAAATTTGTAGGCTGTTGCGCTATAAAGTCATTAAATAGCACCTTAGCTTGATCAATTGCAGTGTCTTTGCTGATGGTGAGGTATTCAAGCCATTTGATGCCTGCATGACCATAATGCAATACTGAAAGTTCATTGATACGATTGCCAATATCCTCTGCTTTTACACCGTAGTTGATTTTTTCAAATACACCAAATCCTTTACCTGCATCACTAGGAATATGGGCAAAACGTAACAATAGCCCAGCATCGAGTTCAATGTTGCCACGTCGTAAATGTTCTTCGAGTGTGACTTCTCCAGTAGATGTGTACATCAAATTGAATTGCTTTAAATCTCGATTTTTGCCTGCTTTGCTACTTCGTGCTTTACCTTGTCCGCCTGTTATCATATAGATACTGTCTGATACTGCTCTCGGTGCAGATTGACGCAGTTCATCAAGATTAAGGAAGCTATCATTTCTCAACTCGGCTTCATTCTCTAAAGCATTATCTGTTGTACGCCATGATTTAGAAATATCTTTAGGCTTGCCCCATACGCTACATGCTGCTTTTGTGATGGTACTCTTTCCATCAGTAGATGAACCATAAATATGAAAACCACCACTTTCCACGCCCAAAGGTTCAACCAATTGCCCTGAAAATGCACAAGAAAAGGTTAAAACCGCTAAGGCGTGTGGCTCTATTAATCGGCTTAATGACTTCCATTCTTCATAGCTGCCTAATGTGCTATATGGATTTTTACCCTCATGGTGATACAGTAGTTTTTCATCACCTGAATGCCCATAGGTTTTTGATGGGGTAACAAAGGATTGACCGTGCCAACCTGTTTGATTTACACATCTAAAGCGTTGTTCAATTGGGTAGTCTTGAATGTAATTAATAAATACATTCTTTTTATAGGCTTGTCGTGGTGGCATTAATCCATGATTGGCAATAATCTTTAAGGCTTCTTGAGCATCACCCATGAAATGCTCATAAGGAATGAGTAAGGTGTGTTCAGTATGGTCTTTGTCTTTAAACTGAATAACACGCTTCCAGTTGTCGTTATTTAGGCTTCTTGCTTCACCTAAAATAATTGCTGAATGACAAATAAAAGTCCGTATTTGTTGAAGTTCTCCATCTTCATCCTTTTTTTCCTTAATTAGGTAAAGACCACTATCCAAAATATACAAAAAAGATGAATCATCTATTTTGAATGGCTTAGCTAAATGTCCTTTAGGTAATGGGTCAAGTTCAGGCAATTGATTGATTGCTTCATGAATAAATGCCTGCACCTCTGCATCGTCATTTTCTTTAATCAGTTCAGTGAAAAACTCATTTTCGCCATATTTCAAATATTGATTTAGTAAACGTACAGCCGTGTTCTGCTCAAGCTGTTTAAATGGCTCAAGTTGCATCTGTTCAGGTCTGACAGGCATGTATAACTGTTGATAGCCTGCCTTAGATAGCTGCTGAATAACATATTGTATTTGCTCAAAATCAAACGTCTTGAGTTCAGTTAATTTCTTACTGGTGAGATTAGACAATACAACCAACACAACGGAAAACGGCTGTGATGGTGGTTCAAAACCAATGGCAACACTGGAGGCAAGTTTAAAAAATACCTCTAAGTTATGGGTAATGATGACAGGTTTATCCTGGTGCAAGTCACCATAGCAAGCAAAGCCTTTTGCCAATCCATCAGGTATGACTTGAATACTTTGTTCATTCTGCAATACAGCGCATTGCACAGGTTCAAGCTGTCCATTGACGATAGGTAGAATCAAAGGCTGTTCATACGTCACGCCGTTAATGTCTACCTCGCATTGATCGACATAGATCGGCTGTGATGGGCTGCCAAAGCGTTCAATAATGGGATGGTTTAAATATGTGTCATCCGATGGATTAAGTACCGTACAATTTGCTAGAATCGAATCGGGTTTTAGGGCGGTGTCATTCATAGTGATACCGCTTTTTTAATAACTTTAGATTGGGTTTTAGTCATGGATTAAGCCTCTGTCACTGCATTGGCGGCTTTATGTTTGGCAATACGATCTTCCACCCATGAGTCAACATCTGATTCAACCCAAGCGACACGACGTTCTGATAGATTCAAGCATTGGGGAAATTCACCGCTTTTCATCATGGCATAGATAGACGAAGCACCAAGCCCAGTTTTTTTCTGTACTTCTTTACGACGGATTAAGCGGTTATTTTGATTTTTAGATGTATTCATCTAAACATTCTCCAGTAATGAAAATGCCTAGACACAAAAATAGAAAAGTAGAAATGTTTGAGTTTTTAAACTAAGTTTTATCAGATAGCCATAGCATTGTATTGGTGTTCAATACATTCAATAAATAACAATGGTCTACATCCTTGAGGAAACAAGATGTTTACTTTAAACCAAAGGTTTACTATAGTTCCAAATATAGGCTAATTATAATTAGCCATATAAACCTTAATTTTTAAGCTGTTTACATTTCTAAAGTTCCTTTAGGTTTGTGCCTGTGACGGCGGTTTAAAAATATCGACAATGTAGTAATTTCCAGTTACTCCATGTCATCCAAAGAGTTGGTGTATTTCCAGTACATCAGCTCTTTTTTATTGCTCATTGATTTCTTTTGCATTTATTACAACTCAATGAACATATTGAGATACTACAATATTTAAAAAATTATTCAAACAAAATCACATATAATTCAATTAGTTAAAATTAGGTAAAACCTAATAAAACCTAATAAAACCAGTGGAAAATTAGGTAAAACCTAATAAAACCAGTGAAAAAATTAGTTAAAACCTCATAAATTTTTAATTAGAAAACCGACTCAATTAATTATTTCATTTAAATTCAAAACTTTAAAAAACAATATTTAAAAAGAAAGCATTTGTATTAAAAACGATAATTAAGCACTGATGTTACGCACCCACACTCTATATTGTGATTTACATGAAAGCTAAACCACAACATCTTGTGTTACTTACATCCAAAATTAGGGTTACTGCGTAACATTAGTTAAGCAGATTTATTTGTATTAAAAAAGATCAAATTAGGTTCATAAATCACACTAAAGATATAATCGCTCCACTTTTGCAGCATAGTAGTACGTTCCTTTTCATACTTAGCCTTGTTATAAACTGCTCGCACTCCTTTCGCAGTGTGGTTCAAACACGCCTCAATCGCATCACTGTTAAAGCCTTGTTCATTTAAATGTGTACTTGCTGTGCGCCGTAGATCGTGAATAGTGAAGTCAGCTAAATTTGTTAATTTAAGTGCGTTCTTTTGAGATTCATTAAAGGCATTATGGCTTATATGTGTACCTGTCTTTCTACCAACAAAAACATAAGGTTCATCGCCTGCAATCTGTTTTAATTCTTTTAATATTTCTATGACTTGGTCAGACATATAAACAACCATTTCACGACTATGCCCAGTTGCACTATCTGCCTTTGTTTCAGGAATTAACCATATACGTGTTTCAAAATTGATATGCTCCCATTTCGCCCTCAATAACTCTGATTTTCTAATCAAGGTTAATAGTGACAATAGAATGCCTAATTTTCTAGGACGATATATACGTGAGTTGAGTAGGGCAGTGTAGAACTCTTTTATTTCGTTTGTTTTTAAATAACGATCTCTCGGCACTGCCTTATAGATATGGCGTGTTGGGATAGCAAGCACTGGATTAAACGGAACTAAACCCAATGTCATAGCATAATCAAACATACGTTTTAATAAACCTCTGACTTGATTGGCTGCTGCATCATAACCTTGATCTTTCTTACGCCATATTACACGGCGGACATCATCAACGCCTATCTGTTCTATAGCCATATTGCCAATCATGGGATAAATATCATTTTTCAAACATAAAGCCATGTTGTATGAGCTCTTACGCTCTTTTTGAATAACATCCTTGAAATACATTTCTCCATAGTCACGGAATAGGACACTGGTGACTTTACTTTTATTTTGTTTTGGTGAAATACCTTTCGCCACCAATGAGGCTGATTCATCCCGAACCTGTCGAGCTTCTTTTAATGATAGATCAGGATAACGACCTATCACCAATCTTTCTTGTTTACCGTTTAATGAGTAACGATAGTGCCAAGACTTCACACCCGATTCTTTAACCTCAATGAATAAACCATTATTCAATTTATCTTTCACTGAATAGCGTTTTTCCTGTGGTTTGAGGTTTTGAATTTCTCTATCTGTAGAAAAAAATAAACCATTTATCTTGGGCATCTTAGGCACTCACACTTAAAACCAGTATTTTTAAGTCACGTATCTAATAAGTGACTAAAAAAATCATAGCACTAGTTGAATATATTGAACACTATTGAATAATAACTAGATATTAAAAAAGCACTAAGTATATATTACTTAATGCTTTTTATTTACATATTAGAACTTACTGAAACTTATTGAACAATATCAAAAAACGAAATTACTTTCCAATACAGAACGATCCGAAAATTACCCCTAACAAATCATCTGCACTAAAGTCACCTGTAATTTCACCGAGTGCATTTTGCGCCAACCGAAGCGACTCTGCGACCAATTCCCCCGCGTGATATACCACCAACTGCTCATGTGCTTCTGCCAGATAGTGCTGAGTGCGCTTCATTGCGTCTAAATGACGCGTTCTAGCAATAAAGGTATCTTCTTCAGGCTGAAAACCTGCATGCGCTGTAATCGCATCTATGAGCGACTGAACACCCATATCTTGTTTTGCCGATACAGTGATATGCCTAAAACCATCCAAATCACTTAATGCAGGTTGTTGTGTAGTTAAATCACATTTATTTCCAATCAGCATCAAGCGTTTTGGTTCTATATGATCCGCAAAATAATTCTTTGCCAATTCCAAAGGATTTTCACCTTGGCTTAAGTCATATACCAACAGTAAAAGATCGGCTTGTTCAATTTCTTGAATTGCACGACGAATCCCTTCTTTTTCGACAATATCGCCAGTTTCACGTAAGCCTGCGGTATCCGTTAAAGTGATTGGTAAACCATTTAAAGTGATTTTTTCATGTAACACGTCACGTGTAGTACCAGCGATATCGGTCACAATGGCACGATCATTGCCAGCCAAAGCATTGAGTAATGAAGACTTACCTGCATTCGGTTTACCTGCAATCACAACTTGCAAACCTTCGCGAAGCAATTGCCCTTGTCGTGCTGACTGTTGTACAGCGGTGACAGAAGATTGAACATCTTCGAGTAAATTTAAAATTTTACCATCAGCCAAAAAGTCGATTTCTTCTTCAGGGAAATCGATCGCTGCTTCCACATGTAATCGCAAATGAATCAATTTTTGCAGAACAGAATTCACTTTATCTGAAAATGCACCTTGCAAAGAACGTACCGCAGAACGTGCAGCCGCCTGTGAAGTGGCATCAATTAAATCAGCAATCGCTTCAGCCTGTACCAAATCCATTTTGCCATTTTCAAACGCACGCATGGAAAACTCACCAGCTTTAGCCGCAGTCGCCCCCAGTTCCAACAAACGAGCAAGCAAAGCATTTTGAATCACAGGGCCACCATGCCCTTGTAACTCAACAACATCTTCCCCCGTAAATGAATTGGGATTTGGAAAACAAATCACTAAACCTTCATCCATCACTTCATTTTTTTCGTCCATAAACTGGCGAAACCCAGCAAAACGTGCCTTGGGTAAAGCTTTAGCTGTCAAAGCTTCAGCAATGGCATAAGCCTTTGGACCAGACAGACGAATCACCCCCACACCACCACGTCCTGGGGGCGTTGCGATTGCTGCAATGGTGCTTTGGGATACTACATTCGTCATGTAAAGTCTCTATTATCTAATCAATAAAAAATCCGCCTAAGATTACCATCTTAAGCGGATTTAATCAGCTATTGCTTAATTTTTTAAGCTTAAGCTGCTTCTCGTTTTAAACGATCTTTTTCAACAGATTTATTAATAAACCATTGCTGTAAAATTGTGATCGAGTTGTTCACAATCCAGTATAAAACCAAGCCAGCAGGGAAGAACAGCATAAATACTGTAAACATGATTGGCATGATTTTAAATACTTTAGCTTGCATTGGATCAGCAGGTTGTGGGTTCAAACTTTGTTGAACAAACATGGTTACACCCATCAACAACGGCAAGATGAACCAAGGATCCATCGCTGACAAATCTTGAATCCAAAGCATCCAAGGTGCATGACGAAGTTCTACAGACTCCATCAGTACCCAATACAATGCTAAGAAAATCGGCATTTGTAGCAACAATGGTAAACAACCAGAAAGCGGATTCACTTGTTCGCGTTTGTAAAGTGCCATCATTTCTTGTGAGAAACGCATACGGTCTTCACCAAACTCTTCTTTCATGCGTTGCATTTCAGGTGCAATCACACGCATTTTCGCCATTGAGCGATAGCTCTTAGACGATAATGGCCAAAGAATCAGTTTCACTAAGATCGTCAATAGAATAATTGACCAACCCCAGTTGCCCACTACGTTATGGAACATTTGCAAGCCCATAAACAAGAGTTTTGCAATCGGCCATAACCAACCATAGTCTACAGTTTGGTTTAAGCCCACAGCTAAATCTTTCAATTCAGATTGAATTTTAGGACCCGCGTAGAATGTTGCATCAATGCTCATCGCTTTACCAGCAGGAACATTAATGGTTGGAGATGTAAATCCAATGATATTCATACCATCTGCAGATTTACGCGACTCCAATTTCGCTGTGTATTCTTGACCACCAAAATGACCAGGAATCCAAGCGCTTACAAAATAGTGTTGAACAACAGCAACCCAACCGCCTTTTGCTTGTGTATCAAGTTTCTCTTCCGAGAAATTAGCAAATTTGAGTTTGTTATAATGTTCATCAGGTGTTCCCCAAGCACCACCTAAGAATGTACCCAAAGTGAAAATACCTTGGTCAGACTTACCTGGGTCTTCAGAGTTGTCACGTTTGAGTTGACCAAACATTTGACCCTGCCAATTTTGTGCACTACGGTTGACCACCTGATAGCTCACTTCAATTGGATAATTACCTTGCTTAAAGTTAAAGGTTTTAATGATTTCCACGCCATCAGCAGTTTTGAAAATCATTGGCACAGCAAGTACCTTGATTGCTTTGCCGTCTTTGTCTTTAGCATCTTTTAAGTCTGCTAAAGTATACGCAGTTTTTTCAAACTCATAATTTGGACGACCTGCGCGGCTGCTGTCTGGACCATTTAAGCCAATTAAGCCTGATTGTGCGACATAAGTTCGTTTAGGATCACTTTCAAGCATGACAAACGGCTGATCGCTGTTTTTACTTTGGTCATGATTGAGTAATTCAATACGCACAATATCACCACCTTTCGGACTGATCCAAAGATGGTAAAGGTCAGTTTGTACTGAAATCAGTTGTTGATTTGCGGTTGCTGGTACAGTTGTCGGTTGTTGTGCAGCAGCAATATTTGCTTGCGGAACATCGCTAGTTGCCGCAGTCGTTTGACCATTTGGCAAATCGGCAGAAACATCATGCGCTACCACAGCTGCTGGCTGTGTTTTAGTAGTGTTCGCATGACCATAATCTTTTTGCCAAGCCAAAATAAGCAAATATGCGACGACAAACATGGCCCCGAGGATTGCAAACCTGGCCCATTGTTGCATATCTATTACCCCAAGTGGTTAGAGTGATGTTGGTTCGAAAAACGTTCACGCAAGGGTACAGCAACATGAAACGTTTGAGAATCTATTTGCTGAAATGAAATAAAACGAATTGCTTTTTTAGGCACAGGATCATAACCAAATCCTCCCCAAGGATGGCAGCGACAAATACGCTTGGTGGCGAACCAACTACCTTTTAAGGCGCCATGGATGTGGATTGCTTCTAACGAATATTGAGAACAAGTTGGAATATAACGACAACGAGGTCCAATGAGGGGACTAATCGCAACTTGATAGAAACGAATCAACCAATGCAATATACGAACCATTGGCTTGCTCTAATTTTGAGGAGAGGAAATTGCTATTTTATGGTGCTTTTTAACAAGACGCTGCAATTTCTGCCATGCAAACTGTAACTGCTGATGTAATTCAGCATTCGGAATTGCTTCAATACCCATTTTAGGCATCACCACAATATCTAATAAGTCTATATGTTGCTGATTTAGGCGAAAACTTTCACGTGCTAAACGTTTTATTCGATTTCTTTCATGTGCACGGCGCACTTTTTTCTTAGCAACAACAATACCCAAACGGCTATTCGGCTGTTCGGTTACTTTTGCTAAAAATAAGAAATGGGGTTGATGCACTTTAAAAAGCGCACCATCAAATACACTTTTGTAATCTGCAGCACAGTGGAGTCTCACCGCTGGACTGAAACTATAAAGTGACATAACACCCAAATCGTATAACTTGACTATTTAAAAAATTAAACAGTTAAGCTATGACGACCTTTTGCACGACGACGAGCTAATACTTGACGACCAGCTTTAGTTGCCATACGAGCACGAAAACCATGAACGCGTTTGCGCTTTAATTCAGATGGTTGGAATGTACGTTTCATGTTGAAACTCCAATGTTGATCTTTTCTAAAGGTTCGCGATTGTATTGTGCATTCTTTATGCTGTCAATGAATATAGACTTTTCTTTTACTTTTTTTATATATTTTCATATTTTTAATTTCAGCCAACAATTGAATATTTTTAATTGTTTTGACCAAAAACAAATAATATACACAGCTTATGCTTTTGTTTTATAAAATATAAAAACTTATAAACATTTATATCAACAAACTTATCCACAATAAGATCCACTTTTAAATTTAATTTCGTAAGATTTTAAATTTAAATTTAAATTCATAACTTAAGTTTATCCACACAAAACCGTCTGCTTATAAATAAATTCAAATTTTAAAATTTAAATTTATTATTATTAGGTTGCTATTTTTCTGAGGAAAAGCTACTTTTATTTTTTATAAATATAAACTTACCTTGTGAATAAGTCTGACCTTCAAATGTTGATAAAATGTGGATAAATATGCATCTTTTTTTATCCACAGGTTGTTCTAAAACTTATCCACAATGGGTTTAAATTTAAATTTATTTGCGAAAAGACTCTTTTTTAGCCAATTTGGGTTGAATTAGTCATGACAGATGTGGATAACTTGGTTAGAATGGCGACCCCCGTATGGTCGGGCCGTATTTTTAAATTTAAATAAAGGAGTTTCACATGCTTTGGACAGACTGCTTAACTCGCTTGCGACAAGAGCTCTCTGATAATGTCTTTGCCATGTGGATTCGTCCTTTGGTTGCAGATGAAACGGACGATACATTAAAATTGTATGCGCCAAATCCTTATTGGACTCGTTATATCCAAGAGCATCATCTGGAACTCATTACCATATTGGCTGAGCAACTTTCTGAAGGTCGTATTCGTAAGGTTGAAATTCTGGTTGATTCTCGTCCAGGTGCGATTCTATCTGTATCAGAACAGCCGGCAACCACAACGGCAGCGTTGGACAGTACACCTGTGCCAAGTGCAAAACCAAAGAAAGACAAAGAGCCAGAATTGGTTGTTACAAAAAATGCGAAAAAGAAATTACTTAATCCTCAGTTTACTTTTGCATTATTTGTAGAAGGGCGTTCAAATCAAATGGCAGCAGAAACCTGCCGTAAGGTGTTAACGCAATTGGGAGAGTCGCAACATAATCCATTATTTTTATATGGTCCGACAGGCTTGGGTAAAACACACTTAATGCAAGCTGTTGGTAATGCATTATTGCAAGCGAAACCGAATGCTCGTGTGATGTACATGACAGCAGAAAGTTTTGTACAGGATTTTGTCAGTTCTTTGCAAAAAGGAAAAGTTGAAGAATTTAAGAAAAATTGTCGTTCTTTGGATTTGCTGTTAGTGGATGATATTCACTTATTGGCAGGAAAAGAAGCCAGTTTGGTTGAATTTTTTTACACGTTTAATGCTTTATTAGATGAATCAAAGCAAATTATTTTGACATCAGACCGTTATCCAAAAGAATTGACTGAACTCGATCCCCGTTTAGTTTCACGTTTTTCTTGGGGGTTATCTGTTGGTGTAGAACCACCTGATATTGAAACTCGTATTGAGATTTTACTTAAAAAAGCTGAAAGTAACGGTATCGATTTGCCAAGAAATTGTGCGTTGTTTATTGCACAGCAAGTTGTTGCCAATGTTCGTGAGCTCGAAGGAGCGTTAAATAAAGTTGTGGCGATTTCACGCTTTAAAGGTTCAGCCATTGATTTGGATGTGGTACGTGAATCTTTGAAGGATGTACTTGCGATTCGTGCACGTACCATTAGCACTGAAAATATTCAGCGTGTGGTGAGTGAATATTTCCGTATTCCTTTGAAAGAGTTAGTTGGACCAAAGCGTACACGGATCTATGCGCGTCCACGTCAGTTGGCAATGGGGTTAGCCCGTGAGCTGACAGGGGATAGCTTCCCTGAAATCGGTATGGCATTTGGTGGTCGTGACCACAGTACCGTGATGCATGCATGCGAAAAAGTGCAAAGCTTGTGTAATGAAGACCCGATTTTTAATGAAGATTATAAAAATCTCATGCGCTTACTTCAAAGCTAATTTTTGATCAAATTATGTTCTTGCAATGCGATATAATCTGCCGCATAGTACAGGACTAAAAATATATTTATCCTATCATTTTTAATTTGTGTTTAGAGGAATTCCACAGTGCGTTTGAAAATCGCGAAAGAGAGCTTACTCAATGTTTTGTCTAATGTAGTGGGTGCTGTTGAACGCCGTCATACCTTAAACATTCTTTCAAACGTTAAAATCCAAGTGACCGAGCAGGCATTAGTCATTACAGGTTCTGACTTGGAAGTGGAATTGGTCGCAAGTACCACCCTTGCTGAAGGGGCATGTATCCAAGCAGGTCAAACGACTGTTCCTGCGCGTAAGTTGATGGATATTTGTAAGTCTTTACCGACAGCAGCATTGATTGATTTACAAATTACTGAAGATCAGCGTTGTATTTTAAAATCAGGTAATAGCCGTTTTGTGTTGGGGACTTTACCTGCTGAAGACTATCCATTATTAGCTAATGAAAATAGTCAAGGGACACAAGTTCAAGTGACTGAACGTGAATTAAAACGTTTATTTGAAAAAACGGCATTTGCGATGGCAGTGCAAGATGTTCGTTTCTATTTGACAGGGACATTGCTTGAAATTGATCAAAATCAATTGCGTGCAGTCACTACAGATGGTCATCGTTTGGCAATGTGTGAAACCTTAGCTGAATCTAACGCAACACAGTTGGTACAAGCGATTGTGCCACGTAAAGCGGTTGCAGAATTACAACGTTTATTGAGTATTGAAGATGATCAACTGGTTTTATTGATCGGACGTGAATTACTCAATGTGACCATTCAAGCACCGAGTCGTGATAAAGAACAAGGTGACATTACAGTACGCTTCACGACCAAACTTATTGATGGGAAATTTCCTGATTATCGCCGTGTGATTCCACGTGGTGGTGATAAAAATGTATTGATTGCACATGATGTGTTTAAGCAATCTTTGCAGCGTGTGGCAATTTTAAGTAATGAAAAATTACGTGGTGTATTCTTAAACTTCAATGCTGATTCTTTGCAATTGCGTGCCAATAACCCAGAGCAAGATGAGGCGGTTGAAGACTTAGCGATCCAATATAACAACACTCCAATGGAAATGTCTTTTAATGCACAATATATCTTAGAGGTATTGGGTGTGTTAGATGGTGATGATGTATCCATGACCATGACTGAGGCAAATCAGTCGGTATTGGTGCAAGATCCAACCCAAGACAACCAAACCTATGTTGTGATGCCGATGCGTGTTTAATCTTCGGTCTAACGTTTAAGATCATGCAGATTACACGGCTTAATATACAGCGTGTTCGAAATTTAAAAGCGGTTGCACTCCATGAGTTGCAGCCGTTTAATGTCTTTTATGGCAAAAATGGTTCAGGAAAGACCTCTGTTTTAGAGGCAATACATTTGCTTGCGACAGGGCGTTCGTTTCGAACGCATATGCCAAAACATTATATTCAAAATGACACTGCAGATGCGTTGATCTTTGCTCAATCTGCGACTGAAAAGATTGGAATGCAGAAATTACTCAGTGGTGAGCAACTGATTAAGGTCAATGGTGACTCTGTCGCAACACAAGGGCAGTTGGCTAGGATTCTACCTTTACAACTTATCGATCCTTTAAGCACAGATATTATTGATCATGGGGCAAAACCTAGGCGACAGTTACTCGATTGGCTTATGTTTCACGTGGAACCTGATTTTTATCATGCATGGCAATATTATTCACGGGCGTTAAAACAGCGCAACAGTCTCTTAAAAATGCAGCGTAATCTCAGCTTACAAGATCTTGAGCCGTGGAACAAAATGCTGAGTGAATATGGTGAGATTTTACATTCACAACGCGTGGAAATTGTTGAGCAATGGAAAACCTATTTGGCAGAAGATCTTGCTGTATTGTTGCCAAATTTAAGCATTGAAATGGACTATAGTGCAGGGTTTCATGTCGAGCAAGGACTAGCACAAGACTTGATTCAATATCATCAAAAAGATGTTGAGCGCCGCTATACGGAGTATGGCCCACATCGTGCTGATTTGCGTTTAAAAACCACAACAGGCGATGCTGATGTTGTGCTGTCTAGAGGGCAAAAAAAGTTGCTCATCATGGCATTAAAACTGTCACAAATTGCCATGTTACATGCCTGTAATAAGGAAACTGTGGTATTATTAGATGATGTGACAGCAGAATTAGATTTAACTGCACAACAGCGTTTAATTGAACGATTAAGCCAACTTGGGAGTCAGGTTTTTTTGACGACTTTGGATCAAGATTCAGTAAAAAAACATTTACATGATTTGTCTATTTCCTACCAATTATTCAATGTTGACAACGGTCAAGTTCAACGTGTTGCGCCATGATTTTTTATTTTACGCTAATTCATTTAGACCTATTTTTCACTAGGGAGAAACCATGAGTTCAGAAGATCAAATCGCTTCTCAAACAGATCCAACCACTGAAAAGGCTTATGATTCCTCTAGTATCAAAGTATTACGTGGTCTAGACGCAGTCCGTAAGCGTCCTGGAATGTATATTGGTGATACAGATGATGGTTCAGGCTTGCATCATATGGTGTTTGAGGTTGTTGATAACGCCATTGATGAAGCTTTAGCGGGTCATTGTGATGAGATTATCGTCACCATTCATGAAGATGAGTCGGTGAGTGTGTCTGATAATGGACGCGGTATTCCAACAGATATTCACCCTGAAGAAGGTGTGTCTGCGGCAGAAGTTATTTTAACGATTCTGCATGCAGGTGGTAAGTTTGATGATAACAGTTATAAAGTTTCTGGCGGTTTACATGGTGTCGGTGTTTCAGTTGTAAATGCTTTATCGAGTAAATTGGAACTCACCATTAATCGTGCAGGACATATTCACCAACAAGAGTATAAACATGGTGATCCTGTTTATCCTTTAAAAGTGATTGGTGATACAGAGATTACGGGAACAACTGTACGTTTTTGGCCGAGTGCTGAAACTTTTAGTCAAACCATTTTTAATGTTGATATTTTAGCGCGTCGTTTGCGTGAACTGTCTTTCTTAAATGCGGGCGTTCGCATTGTTTTACGTGACGAGCGTATTCATGCTGAACACATTTTTGATTATGAAGGTGGTTTATCTGAATTTGTAAAATATATTAATCAAGGTAAAACACATCTCAATGATATTTTTCATTTCACTTCACAAATTGCTGAATCTGGCATCACTGTGGAAGTGGCTTTGCAGTGGAATGACAGCTATCAGGAAAATGTGCGTTGTTTTACCAATAATATTCCACAAAAAGACGGCGGTACGCATTTAGCAGGTTTCCGTGCAGCGTTAACACGTGGCTTAAATCAATACCTTGAAAATGAAAATATTCTCAAGAAAGAAAAAGTTGCGGTGACAGGTGATGATGCACGTGAAGGTTTAACTGCGATTGTTTCAGTCAAAGTGCCTGATCCAAAATTCTCATCACAAACCAAAGAAAAATTGGTATCGAGCGAAGTGAAACCTGCGGTTGAGCAGGCGATGAATAAATCCTTCTCTGAATATTTATTGGAAAATCCTGCTGCGGCTAAATCGATTGCAGGTAAGATCATTGATGCAGCACGTGCGCGTGATGCAGCACGTAAAGCACGTGAAATGACACGCCGCAAGAGTGCTTTGGATATCGCAGGTTTGCCGGGTAAATTGGCAGATTGCCAAGAGAAAGATCCAGCATTGTCTGAACTTTACTTAGTCGAAGGTGACTCTGCGGGTGGCTCTGCAAAACAGGGTCGTAACCGTAAGATGCAAGCAATTTTACCGTTAAAAGGTAAAATTCTGAACGTAGAACGTGCACGTTTTGACAAAATGATTTCTTCACAAGAAGTAGGTACGTTGATCACAGCATTAGGCTGTGGCATCGGACGTGAAGAATACAATCCTGATAAGCTGCGTTATCACAAAATCATTATCATGACCGATGCGGACGTGGATGGTTCACATATTCGTACGCTTTTATTGACATTCTTCTTCCGTCAAATGCCTGAATTGGTGGAACGTGGTCATATTTATATTGCACAGCCACCATTGTATAAATTGAAAAAAGGTAAGCAAGAACAGTACATCAAAGACAATGATGCTTTAGAGACTTTCCTGATTTCAAATGCAATTGATGAATTAGAATTGCATATCAGTGCAGATGCACCTGCAATCCGTGGTGAAGCATTGGCAAATGTAATTGCTGATTATCAAACATCACAAAAAAGTTTGCATCGTTTGACAGTGCGCTATCCTGCAACATTGTTAGATGGTTTGCTCGGCTTAGAAGCATTTAAGTTGGATCAAACGACAGATCAAAACTATGTACAAGATTGGGCTGAGAAGCTTCGTGTGGAAATTGAAACTGCACAACCAAGTTTACGTCCTGAATTGAGTATTGAAAGTTTTGATCGTGAAGATGCTGAAGGCATTCGCTCAACTGTTTATTTCCCGCGTATCACCATTTATGTGCATAATTTACCGCATCACTATTTGTTAGATGCAGGTTTATTGGGCTCAAGTGAATATATTCGTTTGTTGAAAAACTCGAAAAGTTGGTTCACTTTGTTGGAAAATGGCGCATATTTACAAAAAGGTGAGCGTAAAATTAATGTTTCAAATTTCCATCAAGTTTGGCAGCACATCCTTTCTGACTCACGCCGAGGCATGATGATCCAACGTTATAAAGGTTTGGGTGAGATGAATGCGGAACAACTTTGGGAAACCACGATGGATCCTGAAAACCGTAATATGCTACAAGTGACGGTGGATGATGCGATTGAAGCTGATCGTATGTTTGCATGTTTAATGGGTGATGACGTTGAACCACGCCGTGCATTTATTGAAGAAAATGCGTTAAATGCAGATATTGATGCTTAATTAATTTCTAGCCCGATATGTTTAGATCCCCCTGAATATGAGTATTCAGGGGGATTTTTCTTGCTGTTTTGTATTTATTTTTAGAATCTTTGTACGTTCATGATTTTTTTATCAAAATGTCTTATTTCTATGCCACTATCTTTGTAGACAATATTATATAAAACAAGGGGCTAGAGTTATGGATAATCAGTTAGAACATACGCGTGATATTTGGGTGAATGCCTTTTTTACAGGTAATTATGAGGTTTTAGCACAATACGAAGATGAAAATTTTAAAGTAGTGTATGAGCAAGATGGGCGTGTGGAGAGTAATTTTACGCGCTATGAAAAGATTGCTCATGCTGTCAAAAATGGCGTGTGGAAGCCACAGAAACCTAATGTACAAAGTGAGGATTATGAGTTTAATCGTGATCAAACAGTATGTTTAATAAAAATTTATTTAGAAGATGAAAGTACAGTGATTCAGGAAAAATGGACATTTCAAGAAGATTGGAAAATTACTGAACTCAGGTTTTGTACAACAGAACATCATATTGAATCATAATTTTATACTTCGTGTTTCATGTTTGAATAAAGGCACTTGAAATAGCATGTTTAGGTGCTTTTTATCATGCTTAAGAGATCCAAATGATCTTTTATTGATAAAAAATAAAGAAAAATAACCTAAAAAATCTTAAATAAAGCTGTGGATAACTTTAATTTGTCAGGTTAAAATACGCAAAAATAAGTAAAATCATCGAAAAAAATATCAATATATTCATTTTTCAGTTCTAAATTTCATTTGTTGATCGTTCATTTAGGATTTTTGAATTTAAAAAATAAGCTTTGTTTTATATTGTAGGGGAAAATGAATTTAAATTTAAAAGAGATGAGTTTTTGAAGCTTGTCTAAGATGTTGGAGTTGAAACAGAGAATAAATCACATATCAGTATTTTAAATATGTTCCACGCGGTAAATATTAAGCTATAACTAAAAGTTATAATTTAAGTTTTATGGTTTTTAGAATGTCTAGATGCTTGAAATATAATCATTAAAAAATATAAGCACGGACAGAAACAGCAGAACCAGAAGAGAGATAAAAGAGGCAGAGAAAGTAATATCAAAATTACTTTCTCTTGATCAAACATTATTCTTCAAAAGAACTCTCAAGCGCTTCGAGTTCCATCATGAGTTCAAGCATCTGTTCTTCTGCTTGTTCAAGTTTAGTTTTTAATTCAGTTTGTTCACTCATGAGTTTGAGTAAATCATCTTTACGGCTTGCATCATATAATGCTGTATCCGCAAGAGACTCCTCAATTTCAGCTAAACGAGGCTGAATTTTACTGATTTGTGTGTCTAATTTTTCGATATTTTTGCGAATAGGGCGGGTTTGTTCACGGCGTTGTGCGGCAAGCTTACGTTGTGCTTCTTTATCGACTTTAGAAACTTGAGGTTTTACTTCGACTTGAGATTGTAATGGGGTAACAGGTTCTTGACCTTTTTTCATCATTTCAACACGTGCTTGACGTAGCCAAGTTGCATAGTCTTGTAAGTCACCATCAAATTCTTTGCTTTGACCATTGTGCACCAAAATCAGTTCATCACAGACGGAGGCGATCAGTTGGCGTTCGTGTGATACTAAAACGACAGCACCTTCAAAATCTTGTAATGCCATGGTGAGTGCGTGACGCATATCTAAGTCTAAATGGTTGGTTGGCTCATCGAGAATGAGTACATTCGGTTTTAACCAAACAATCAGGGCTAATGCTAGACGTGCACGTTCACCCCCTGAAAAGCTTTCACTCGGAGTATCCATACGTTCGCCGCTAAAACCAAAGCTGCCTAAAAATGAGCGTAGCGTTGCTTCGCTGATTTTAGGGTCAGCAATACGGGCAAGTTGCAACATTGGGCTAGCATTGCCATCGAGTGCATCCATTTGATGCTGTGCAAAATAACCAATATTGAGTAATTCAGAAGGTTTGCGAATGCCTTGAAGTAAGGCTAAGTCACCTACGAGCGATTTAATTAAGGTCGATTTACCTGCACCATTCATCCCTAATAAGCCAATACGACTACTTGGGGTAATTTGTAAATTAACATTGGTAATAATCAGTTTATCGCCATAACCGACATCTGCATGTTCTAAAGTCAGTAGAGGTGAACTCATTTTACTTGGTTCACGGAAACTGAAGGTGAATGGCGTGTCGATATGTGCAGGTGCAAGTTCTTGCATACGCTCAAGTTGTTTTATTCGGCTTTGTGCTTGGCGTGCTTTGGTGGCTTTGGCTTTAAAGCGATCAATAAATTTTTGTAAATGCGCTTTGGCTTCTTCTTGTTTTTCAAAAGCTTGTTGTTGTTGAGCTAAACGTTCTGCACGGGTTGTTTCAAAAGTAGAATAATTACCTGTATATAAAATTAATTCTTGATTTTCAATATGTAAAATATGATCGGTAATTGCGTCTAAAAAGTCTCGGTCATGCGAAATTAAAATTAATGTGCCTTCGTAAGCTTTTAACCAATCTTCTAACCATAAAATTGCATCTAAATCCAAATGGTTGGTCGGCTCATCAAGTAACAGCAAATCGGAACGACTCATCAGCGTACGTGCCAAATTGAGGCGCATCCGCCATCCACCTGAGAAACTTGAGACTAAGCGTTCAGATTGATGCTCAAAAAAACCTAAACCTGCCATCAATTGTGATGCTTTTGATGGTGCTGAGTAACCATGAATTTCGTCAAAACGACTATATAAGTGTGCTAATTCAGTATCAGTTAAATTTTGAGGATCATTGAGTTTGTGTTGAATTTCCCAATATTCTTCATCACCCGACAGTACAAAATCAATTGCTTTCATCTCTAAAGCTTTAATTTCTTGTGCCATGTGTGCCACAGTCCATACATTTGGACGTGTGAGGCTGCCACTGTCAGATTCGATTCCACCTAATAATGCTGAAAATAAGGTTGATTTACCTGCACCATTGACCCCAGTTAAACCAATTTTCCAACCTGGATGAAGTTGCATGGATGCCTTTTGAAATAAAATACGTCCACCGCGGCGTAAAGAAAGTTGTTCTAACTGAATCATGAATAAAAGCTATATTGGAAAATAGATATGCCATTTTAATAGATAATTTAACTTGAACCAAAATAATAGCGTGATTCATGATAATTTATCTATTTGGGTAAATATAAACTACTGCTTTTGTATATAAAAGCAGATAAAAATAAATTTTTGTGATACAAATCATATTAAAATATATAGGATAAAAACTGCAGTAAGGAGAAAATAAACTGTGTTTAAAATAAAAATATTAAATTTAGGGGCATTACTATCATGCATTCTGTTTAGTTCAACATTGGTGCAAGCCAAACAAACAGTGTGTGTTTTTGATGTGCAAGGACGTTCAGGGGATATTTTTAAAGGCATGGAGGAGTGGGCTTTAGCATCCCAAAGTGCTAGAGCGGATATTAAATTGGTTCCTTATCCTAAGGAAGAAGAAGCAGATGCAGCTTTTAAAGCAGGTAAATGTGATGGTGTGTATCTGACATCGTTAAGAGCACGTTATTACAATAAATTTGCCGGTTCTATTGATGCATTAGGCGCTGTACCTAATATTACCATTGCTGAAAAAGCCATTAAGTACGCTTTGGATAAAAGAAATGCGAAGCGCATGATTTCTAAAGTGAATGGAAATACCTTTGAAGTGGCGGGGATTGACCAAATTGGGACAGCTTATTTATTTGTAAAATATAATAAAATTAAAAATCCTCAAGATCCAATCAAAGATTTAGAAGGACAGAAATTTTCATTTTTGGGCTATGATGAAGCACAAAGATACATGTTAAAAAAAATAAAAGCTGTTCCAGTTTCATCAGAAATATCTAATTTGGTTGCTAAATTTAATAATAATCAAGTGGATATGACAGCCGCACCGGCTTACCTATTTAAACCTTTTGAAATGCATAAAGGTCTTGGTGCGCAAGGGGCAGTTGTAATGTTTCCTGTGGTTAATGTGACGATGCTGATGGTGATACGACCTGAAAAATTTCCTTTAGGTTTTGGTGTAAATTCACGAGAAATTTTTGTTAAAAATTTACCAAGAACATTAAATTATGTAAAACGAACGGAACGCGATATTCCGAACAAATATAAATTAACATTAACCAAGGAACAGACGACAAAATATCAAATGATCGTACGAGATGCTCGAGTAGAATTAACCAAACAGGGTGTTTATGACCCAACCATGATGTCTGTTTTAAAAAGAGCACGTTGTACGATTGAGCGGACAAACTTTGAATGTTCTTTAATGGATGAATAAAGTTTGAATGTTAAATGATGCACTACATGCTCGGTAGTGATCTTATGCTTTGAAATAAAAATCCCCAATATTTTGTTATTGGGGATTTTATTTAAAATACTGTTACTAATAGTGAATTTGTTTTAATCGACAAAAGTCACTTTTGCGATGGCTTTCTTACTGGCTTGAATAATCAAAGTGACATTTTCTTTAACCATATAACTTGCATCTACAGCTTGCCAATCTACTTTAACGGCTCCACGTGAAACAGCATCCTTAGATTGTGCTGAATTCTTGGTTAAACCTGCTGCACGAAGAATTGAAATAATAGATACTTCACCACCAAACTCAGCACGTGAAATCGTAATTTCAGGTGTACCTTCAGGTAATTCACCTTCAGTAATCAGGTTACCTGCACCTTTATGTGCATGTTCAGCGGCGTCGCTTCCGTGAAAACGTTCTACTAATTCAAGTGCAAGAATTTTCTTCACTTCTTGTGGATTTCGTCCTTCTTTAATTTCTTTAAGTAAGATTGCAATTTCATCTAAAGATTTAAAGCTAAGAAGGTCGAAATAACGCTCAATCAGGCTGTCAGGCATCGACAATACCTTTTGGTACATCGCACCAGGTGCATCAAATACACCGATATAATTACCTAAAGATTTAGACATTTTATTTACGCCATCTAAACCTTCAAGAATAGGTACAGTAATACACACTTGTGCTTCTTGGTCATAACGACCTTGCAATGTACGACCCATCAGTAGATTAAAGGTTTGGTCTGTACCACCAAGCTCTACATCCGCTTCAAGCGCAATGGAATCATAGCCTTGAACAAGTGGGTATAAAAACTCATGAATCGCAATCGGCTGATGATTACTATAACGTTTGGTAAAATCATCACGTTCTAACATACGTGCCACAGTTTGTTGTGATGCCAATTGAATTAAATCAGCAGCAGTTTTTGTAGCAAACCATTCAGAGTTAAAACGGATTTTAGTTTTATTTGGATCAAGAATTTTGAAGACTTGTTCTTGATAGGTTTTTGCATTTTCTAAAACTTGTTCACGTGACAATGGTGGACGTGTTGCACTTTTTCCTGTTGGGTCACCGATCATTGCGGTATAGTCACCAATCAAAAAAGTAACTTCATGACCTAAATCTTGGAAAGTTTTTAGTTTATTAATTAAAACTGTATGTCCTAAATGTAAATCAGGTGCTGTTGGATCAAAACCTGCTTTAATTTTTAGAGGACGATTTTCCTTGAGTTTCTTCAATAGATCCTCTTCAGAAATAATTTCATGGGTTCCTCGTTGAATGAGGGCGAGTTGTTCTTCCGCAGGAAGGAAATTTGACATCACAAAATCCAATACATCAGTTATCTCATTTGTGCGATATACTAACATTTTTTCAGCAAAATGCAGGCAAAGAATCTCTCATGACAACAATCTATATTGGCGTAATGACTGGAACCAGCATGGACGGCGTCGATTTTGTTGCCGCTTCATTCGATCCGCTACATATCCATGCCACTCTGACAGTGCCATTTGATCCCGATTTACGTGATGAATTGATGGCACTGACTTTACCAGGTGATAATGAAATAGATCGAATGGGTAAAGCAGATGTTGCGCTTGCTACCATGATTGGTCAGGCAATCAATCAACTGATTCAAGAAAACAACTTAGATAAATCAAAGATTAAAGCCATTGGTTCACATGGGCAAACCATTCGTCACCGTCCTGAACATGGTTTTACCTTGCAAATTGGTGATCCCAATATTATTACTGAAATCACTCAAATTCCTGTCATTTCAGATTTTCGTCGCCGTGATATGGCGGCAGGTGGGCAGGGTGCACCACTCGTTCCTGCTTTTCATCAGTCACTTTTTCAACATCCCACGATTCATCGCGTAATTTTAAATTTAGGCGGCATTGCCAATGTGAGTTTATTACCTGCAGGTCAGCCTGATGAAGTTTATGGTTTTGACACAGGACCAGCGAATATTCTTATGGATGCATGGTGCCATCGCTATACAGGGCAACCTTATGACGAAAATGGCAATTGGGCCGCATATGGACAACCGATTCGTAGTTTATTAGACCGTTTACAAGCACATGAGTTTTTCTCTAAAGAACCACCCAAAAGTACAGGACGTGAAGACTTTAATTTGGAATGGCTAGATGAGCAGATTGCAGACTGGAAGAATGATCTAGAATATGATGAACTTGAAGATACGCCTGAAAATGTGCAAGCAACTTTATTAAAACTTACAACCCGTGCAATTAAAAAAGCCATCTATCGTTCACCTTTAGATACAGGTGAAGTCTATGTCTGTGGGGGTGGAGCTTATAATTCACATTTGCTTGAGCAATTACGTTGGCGTTTACGTAAACACAATTGGTCAGTACAAACGACATCGGCATTAGGATTGTCCCCAACTTGGGTCGAGGCAACAGCATTTGCTTGGTTGGCAATGCGTTTTGATCAACAGCTTAGTGGTAATTTACCTGCTGTGACAGGGGCAAAGGGTTATCGTGTTTTAGGGACGATCACAACGGTTTAATCGCTCTTATCATTCAATTTAAAATATAAAATGAGGTCGAAATTGTTAAACAATTCTCGACCTATTTAGCCTGATGTATGTCCTATTCTGCTGTTAAAAAAAGTGCCATAAACTCTCAATATCAATAAAAAATTGAATTGAGTATAAGTATGGCTTTACACACACAACGTTTAACTGAATATCAACGTGAAGGTCTGTATTTTGATGTGATTGACTCAGGTCCTTTAGATGGACAGATTTTTGTTTTATTGCACGGTTTTCCTGAAACAAATAAAAGTTGGCAAGAGACTGCCCAGATTTTAAATGAGGCAGGTTATCGTACTTTTGCAGTTAACCAAAGAGGCTATAGTTTAACGGCACAACCCAGCAAACGCCGTGATTATCGTAGTTCGGCATTGGTTGAAGATGTCAATGCTTTACTTGATTTGATTGCACAACCTGTCTATTTGGTGGGACATGATTGGGGCGCAGTGGTGGCTTGGGATGTGGCACAGCGATATCCTGAAAAAATCAATCATCTGATTACTATTTCAGTACCGCATAAAGCAGCTTATATACGTTCCATGTTAATGAGTAATCAACTACTGAAATCCTATTATATGGGGTTATTTCAACTACCTAAAATTCCTGAATTACTCTTTGAAAAATTTCCAAAAATTGGTTTGGGGTTATTGAGAAATACTGGCATGACAGAACAACAGTTACAAGACTTTCAACAAGATATTGTGACTGAAAAAAGATTAAGCCCTGCATTAAATTGGTATCGAGGCATACCCTTTAGTTCCAATAAAAACTTACTCAAAGCTGTGACTGTACCCACATTATTTATTTGGGGGAAACACGATGCTGCGATTGGTTATAAAAGTGTGGAACTCAATCATCAATATATCGATGCCCCGTATAAAGAAATTATTATGGATGCGACGCACTGGATTCCTGTGCAAAATGCCAAGGAACTGAGCGGATACATTTTAGAAACTGTGGCTTAAATGATGATATAAATTGCAATAAAAATGCCCTCAAATTTCAGGGCATTTTAAAAATCTGTTTCAATCTTAGATTGAAAATGAAGAACCGCAACCACAGGTTGTTGTTGCATTTGGATTATCTACAATAAAACGAGAACCTTCTAAACCTTCAATATAATCGACTTTTGAACCGACTAAATACTGGTAGCTGAGTGAATCTACCAACATTTTAACATCGCCATTACTAAATTCAGCATCATCATCATTCATGCTTTCAGCAAAGTTAAAGCCATAAGAAAATCCTGAACAGCCGCCGCCAGTGACATAGACACGTAACATAAGTTCTTGATTACCTTCACTATCACGAAGTTGACGAACTTTATTCGCTGCATTATCAGTTAGTTCAAGAGCTTGGGCATTCATGGGCGATATTCCTCAAACGAGTTCGATTGTGTCTTACAAAAAAAAGACCATATATAGTATACCTAATATATGGTCAGTCTGTGAACTTTAAAGTCAATTCTGAGTAAAATTGTTGGTTTTTAATCTAAATTATTTATAGTTCTCGTCTTGAAGCGCACATTCAAAGTTTTTAGGGTCATTTTTACAACGGAACTGCCATAAAAGTTTCATCATTTGCTTATTATAAACCCCTTGCTTTGTTAAGCTGATTCGAGATTCACGCATTAGTTTTTGATAGCCTGGTTTATCGGCAGCTGGAACTTGCATCCAATATTTTGCTGGAATGTCTGCTTTCATTTTACCGATAATGCCAAAAGCACGTGGTAATTGCGCTTTGACCCAATCACGAGATTTTTGCCCAAAACCTTCCGGGAATTTGTCTTTGCGAATAATTAAATTACCTGTCACTTGTAAAATAGGGTAGTTCACAATCGCACCTTTCGTGCCTAAACCTTTATGTAATTCTAAGGGTTTAAACACCGCAGCAGGCGCACCAATAATATCTACCTGTCCGTTATTGAACTTTGCACCAAAGTTGGTAACATCCGCACTCACTGCTTGGGCACCCACTTGTTGTACCATGATCTTTTGTGCTTGGTCATAGTCTAGAACTGCAATTTTTTTACCAGCGGCTTTCGCCACAGTATTGATATTACGATCATTGACCATCAAGAATGCATCACCTACAGGAATGACCCCGACAACCTCATATTGACCGTTAGTCATATATTTTGCAAAGTTCGGCGAACTTAAACCTTGCATAATTTTAACCGCAAGATTTAAGTCAGGAATAGCCCCAATTGCATCGAGTGAACCTGTAAAATTATTAAATTGACGACCACGCATGCCTGTGACACTGATCCCATCACATTTTCCTGCTTTGAAATCTTCTGCAATGACGGCTTCGTTTTGATTAACTTTGAGTTCGATGTCAGCCCCCCATGTTTTAGCGGCAAGCTGATAATCTTTCATGAGATTAAATACGTCACCATTTTTTCCAACTAAGTCAAATACGCAGACCACTTGTTTGGCTTGGGCGCTGGAGATTGCAGTACATAAGCCTGCTGCAATTAAGAGTGTCTTAGACCAACTCATTTTATTTTCCTTTCCGTGATTAAGTTATTGTTTTGATAGGTGCTGTGTGAAGAGTCTTATTCTTGCGCAGGCATCTTGATATAAGATTAAGTGTTAAGCATTCGCTCAACAATGACTTAAATGACAAATTATAAGCTAAAAAAAACCCAGAATTAATTCTGGGTTTTTCTTTTTAAATCAATATTATTCGCCTGCTAAAGAGCACTCGAAGTTTGCTTTATCGACAGAGCAGCGTGCTTTTTTCAATACAGACATCATGCTCGCATCATAGATGCCCATTTTTGTTAATTCTAAACGTCCGTCACGCATGAGCTTTTGATATTTTAATTTATCATCAGCAGTCAAGTTTACTTTATATTTCGCTGGGATAGATGCTTCTAAGCGACTAATCATTGAAAAACTCTTTGGTAAGTTCTTCACGAAATAATCACGAGACTTTTGACCAAAACCTGCAGGGAATTTTTCTGGGCGAATTAAGAAGTCAGCTGTAATTTGTAGCACTGGGAAGTTAAATACTGCACCATTTGCACCTAAGCCTTTGTTTAATTCTAAAGGTTTGTATGCATATGCTGGCGCACCGATCATATCAACTTGACCGTTATTGAATTTTGCAGCAAAGTTAGAGATATCAGAAATAACCGCTTGTGCACCAACACGTTGTACCATAACTTTTTGTGCTTGGTCATAGCCTAAAACTGCGAATTTTTTACCCGCTGCTTTTTCAATTGAGTTAATGCTCTTGTCACGAACAAAAATAAATGCAGAACCTAAAGGTGCAATACCTGCAACTTCATATTTTTTACCACCAAGATTCGACACCATTTTGCCTGCGTTACGCGCATCAAGAGCAAAAGTAATCGCTTTTTGTGCAATCGCATTACTTGGCGCACCACCTAAAGAATCGATAGAACCAACAAATTTGTTATATTGACGTGCACGCATTGCTGTCATGAATACGCCGTCACATTTACCTGCTTTAAAGTCGTTATCAGCAACAGCTTCATCTTGTTTAGGGATCAGAGTCACATCTGCTCCCCAACCTTTTGCAGCTAAAGCCCATTCTTGTGCCATTTGGAATGATTCACCAGATTTACCAAGTAAATCAAATACACATACATTGATAGCCGCATTTGCATTGGCAGCGGTTAAACCTAAGATTGTTGTTGCAGCGAGCGCTATTTTTTTCATAATTTGGTCCTTGTCAATTATACGTCCATAATTGGAGTTTCTTTTAAACGCAATCTTAATCAACTTTTTTTAAAAAAAATAGAGCTTTTACTCCATTTTTTTATCTATTTTAGATCATTGCATTATTTAAATTTTCATTGTAAATCAGTTAAAAAAAATTAAGTTAAATTATTTAAGATTTTGTATTTTATTGTATTTTTAAATTTATATATTATGCAATATTTTATAAAAAATAATTTGTGTATTAAAATACTGAATAAATTGAACGCAACAGTTTATGTTTGATTACAACAAAAACCTCTTTTTCCTACATTAAGCAGAGTGAATCTTTCACAAGCCGAATCGTTTTTTATGACAGACAGCTAGGAGTCAACAGGACTGTAAATAAAATGTGCATATTATACAGTCCTGATACGGTTATTCATCAGTCAATGAGCATTCAAAGTTAGTACGTTCTACGGTACAACGTGCACGCTTAAGAACGGACATCATGGTTGCATCATAAACGCCTTGTTTTGTCAGTTCTATACGGACTTCGCGTAAGAGTTTTTGATATTTGATTTCATCTTCTTTTGAGATATTCAGTTTATATTTTGTGGGAATTTCAGCCTCTAGCCGCTCAATAAGTTTAAATGTTTTTGGCAATCTTTTGAGCGACCAAGCACGTGATTGGCTACCAAAACTATTAGGAAATTGGTCTGCTTTGATGATGATGTCTGCTGTGACATGCATAACGGGATACGTAAACATGGCACCTTTAGTACCTAAGCCTTTGTAAACTTCTAAGGGTTTAAAGGCATATGCTGGTGCAGGTACAGAGTCAACTTCACCTGAATTAAATCTTTTGACAAAATTTGATAAATCGGAAGGAACCCCGATTGCGCCGACACGATCAACCGCAGCTTTTTGTGCTATATCATAATGTAAATAAGCAAATTTAACCCCTTTAGCTTTTTCAAATGAGTCGATTTTGCGGTCACGAACGAAAATATAAGCCATACCCAAGGGACTGATACCCGCTAGTTCATATTTGATACCATTTTTAACAGAAATGAGTCTTTTATCATTACGTTTATCAAGTGCATAGGCAATTGCTTTTTGGGCAATTGCATAGCTTGGAACACTTCCTAATGCATCAATAGAGCCACCAAACTTATTATATTCACGCGAACGCATTGTGGTCATCGCAACAGCATCACATTTATTCGTTTTAAAATCTTTATCAGCTTGTTCTTCTGACTTGTAAGCAACGAGGTTGATATCTGCCCCCCAATTTTTAGCAGCTAAAGCCCATTCTTCCATGACTTTATATGATTCGCCAGCCTTACCTAAAAGGTCAAATACACAGACATTTTGTTTTGCTTGTGCTATTGAAGGAATACATATCCCGAAGGCACAAACTAAAAATAATTTTTTTTTCATTGTTATTTCCTTAACTTTTTATCTAACTTAACCCATAAGTTTTTATTATTTTTAACATAAAAAGAGAATCATAATCCAATACTAAGCGCTGAGTGGTAAGGAGATACTCAACCTTAAATTTTTTAAAAATCACGCAATATATTTAGTGCTTGTTTAAATATAGATGATTTGATCTTATAAAGCGGAAAATGGAGAATACAGAAAAAACTTGAAGTTTGAAAAATGAGCAATTAATATAGCGCTCAAATCAGCCATTGTGGCTTTGATCAATAATGATTTCAATTGACATTTAACCTTTATTCATCTTGTACGTTGCCTTTGACAAGAGTCTCTTTACACTTAACTGGTTGCAGGATGACCATAATATCTTGATTTAACCCGCCATTTATTTGATCCAAAACAGCAGAATTGTATTTGGAATATTCGGGAGAAAAATCATGTTGTTAACTGTACTTATGCACTTTGGTTTGTAATAAAACCATATAAAACTGAACGCTTTAAATTGCGTGAAAAATTTAAAAACTTTTTAAAGAATATAAATGCTTTCGGTACGTTGTTTTAATGAAAAATGACGCGCGTACTGACATTTAAAAAATTGTTAGTGAAAATATGAATAAATATGTAAATCAACCTTTTGCCAATGATGTGCAACAAGGTGAGATGGAGAGTTTTACTGAAATTCATCCATTGGCGAAGCTATGGGCTTTTCGTTTTTTAGTTGAATTAGGTGGTGCAAAAGAGTTTATTTCAGACAATTGTTTTAATAATCAGTGGATTGCAAAACAGTTGGGCTTTTCTGAACCTTTGTTAAATGATCAATTTAACGAGCAAGCTGCCTATCAAGAACTTAAACAGCTTCATCAAAATATTGAACAGCAGCATTTAAATCAGCCATTTCAATTTAGTGAAGAATTACAATTTAATCTTAAATTATTACAACAGCTTTTAGATTTAAATGATGTTGAAAGTCTGATTTTAGGTTTTGTGATTTTACTCAATAGTGAACAACTTTTAGATGATATTGCAGATACATTAGGCGAGTTAACAGCGTCTAAAACCTTACGTGCGTTAGCGATTGTGTTGGATGTGCCTTATGAAGAAATTCGTCAAGCACTCTCTACACAAGGACGATTACAGCGTAGTGGTTTAGTCAGTTTACAGCAGTATTACCGTAATTATTTACGTATTAAATTAAGTTTAGTCTCAAATCAATTGGTGGATAAATTACTGGTTAAAGCCAATGATGTGATGGATTTGTTCACGGGTACGATTAATAAAAGTGATAGGGCTGAACTTACGATTCAAGATTATCCTCATCTACAAAAAGATTTAAATTTATTGTTGGCTTATTTAAAACAAGTCAAAAATACCAAACAAAAAGGTGTCAATATCTTCCTTTATGGAAGCTCAGGTACAGGTAAAACGCAGCTATGTAAAGTCTTAGCTGCTGAGTTAGCGGTACAACTTTTTGAAATTTCTTATGAAGATGCGGATGGTGATGCCATTTCTGCAACAGGGCGTTTATGTGCTTATCGTGCAGCACAATGTATTTTTGACAGCCAATCTGCTTTATTGATGTTTGATGAAGTTGAAGATGTATTTAATGATACTGAAAATGGAATGGGAATGAAAAGTACTGCCCAGAGTCGTAAGGCTTGGGTAAATCGTATTTTAGAGCAAAACCAAACACCTACAATTTGGGTGTCTAATTCTGATCAGCTTGATCCTGCATTTATTCGTCGCTTTGATATGGTCTTGGAAATAAAAGTACCGCCGAAAAAGCAACGTATGAACTTTATTGTTAAACAATGCGGTCATGAATTAGACCCAATGTATCAAGAAGCATTTTCAAATATCGAACAGCTTTCACCTGCGATTTTAAATCGTAGTTATAAAGTTGCGAAAATGGCAAAAATGCACAATGACAATTTAGCGTTACCCAATAGTATGACGAAATTAATTTCAAATACATTAAAGGCGCAAGGTTTTCGTGCAGTTAAATTACAAGACAGTAATGCTTTGCCACAATTTTATGACCTGAGCTATATCAATACATCCTCTAACCTAAAAGACATTGCCACAGGAATTCAACGCCATGGTTTTGGTCGCTTATGTTTATATGGTGCATCAGGTACAGGTAAAACGGCATTTGCACGTTGGTTGGCTGAATTCATTGATCAACCTTTGCTGATCAAGAGAGGCTCTGACTTAATTTCACCTTGGGTTGGGCAAACTGAACAAAACTTAGCACAAGCTTTTGCTGAAGCTGAAGAGCAGCAAGCCGTATTATTGTTAGACGAAGTCGATAGCTTATTACAAGATCGACGACAAGCAAGTAAATCTTGGGAAATTTCACAAGTAAACGAGTTCTTGGTTCAAATGGAAAGCTTTAACGGCATTGTTGTTGCAACAACCAACCGTTTTGAAGAATTAGACCAAGCTGCTTTACGTCGTTTCGATTTTAAAATGCATTTTGATTTCTTAACCTATGCACAGCGTTTTGCTTTATTGGAAAATGTTTGCCAACAATTAAATATTGAAATAGACGAAGTTCAAATCAAAGTACAGCTACAAGGACTAAATCGTCTTTGTGCAGGAGACTTTGCTGTTATTGTTCGCCAAGCATGTTTTCAGCGATTTAAAAATGTAAATGCTGTACTACAACACTTACATGAAGAAATGGCTGTTAAATATAAAACTTCACAAATTATTGGATTTACCGCATCAAATTGATGCGGTTTTTCTTTTTTAATCGAAAATTAAAAAATGTAGACTAAATTTTCAGCAGTGATAATGAAAAATAAATTACAAAAATGCTTTAATTGTGAAAAAAATAATTAAAATTGATTAGAAAATAGATAAAAAAACGTTTTTTTAATAAATTTGGTCGAAAAAACACTCACCTGATAAAAAACTTATAAAAAAGGGGTTGCGTTGGTTTTGGAATGCTGTAGAATGCACATCCATCGGCGGTGATGAAGATTAAAACTTCTGATAAAACAATGACTTGGTTGAATTGATTAAG
>NZ_JACANS010000021.1:0-1949 GCF_030329305.1 Acinetobacter sp. 251-1
GTACCGATAATTTGTAATGGTTTTTCCACTTCCAGTGCTTGTCTAAATCTTAAGCCTGCAGACGTTTCTTGTGTCATATTCCTTTCCTTGATCATTTTTTCATCTTTTGGAAATAAAGTGTGTCACTCTATTGCCAAAACACCATGCAAATAAAAGACTTACTCCGTTTCTAATAAAACTGAGCCATACATTTCACGTAAATCTTTCTTTAAAATTTTACCCGTACCCCCGACAGGAATGGCATCAACAAAAATTACCTTGTCAGGAATTTGCCATTTGGCAATTTTGTCATTGTAATAATCCAGAATTTGGCTCTCAGTCACCTGACTTTCTATAGATTTTTTCGCAATTAAAATAGGGCGTTCATCCCAACGTGGATGATGTGCTGCAATTACTGCAACGGTATCAATTTCAGGATGAGCAAGCGCAATATTTTCTAGCTCTACAGAGGATATCCACTCTCCCCCTGATTTGATCAAATCTTTGGCACGATCAGCAATATTCAGATAACCATCTTCATCTAAAGTCGCAATATCACCTGTATCAAACCAACCATCTTCTGTTAAAGCGGACTCAGTTTGCGCAAAATAACGATCAACAATCCAATGTCCCTGAATCTGCAAGTGCCCCGTTGAGTGACCATCTCGTTCTAGCTCAACTGTGCCTTTTTCCTCTTCACAAACACGTAAATGCACGCCAAATGGTGGACGACCTTGGGCTAGACGCACTTGCGATTGATTGGCTTCATCCCATTGATGATGTTTGGCTTCGAGTTGATTCACCACGCCCATTGGACTGGTTTCAGTCATTCCCCATGCATGAATGGTTTCACATTGATACTTTTCTTTAAAGGCTTTAATCATGGAAGGTGGACAAGCTGCCCCACCCACAACATTGCGTTTTAAACTACTGAGCTCACTACCCAACTGCTGTGCAGCATTGAGTAAACCTTGCCAAATCGTTGGAACGCCCAATGCCGCAGTGACTTGATAATTATCAATCAGACTAACCAAACTTGCGCCATCGAGCATTGGTCCAGGTAAGACTAAACTTGCCCCCGTCATTGCGGCTGCATAGGGTGTTCCCCATGCATTGACATGGAACATCGGAACGACAGGTAATACGCGATCTTTAGCAGATAAGTTAAATGAATCAGGTAAGCTGCTAGCATAACTATGTAAAACAGTTGAGCGATGGCTATATAATACGCCTTTCGGATTACCTGTGGTCCCTGAGGTATAACACAATGAACTGGCGGTATTTTCATCTAAGACTGGCCATGTAAATCGAATTGGCTGATTTTCAACTAACTCATCATAAAACTGAACATCAGGGAATTTTTTGGCGATCTCATCATCATAAGCATCTAAACAAATAAACTGTTTCACTCGCGGAATATTGGCTTTGATCGATAAAACTAAATTGACAAAAGTTTTATCAAAAATGAGGATTTGATCATCAGCATCGTTAATAATAAAACTCAATTGTTCTGGGAAAAGTCGTGGGTTAATGGTATGACAAATCAAACCACTACCCAAACAGCATACCAAGTTTCTAAATGTCGATGATTATTCCATGCGATTGTCGCAACACGATCACTTTGTTTTAAGTTGAGCTTTGTTAAATAGTTCGCAAAGCGTTTCGAATTTTCAGCAATTTCCCCCCAACAGGTATGCGTCATCGTGCCATCTGTATTTTTTGAAATAATCGCGGTATCTGCATGATACATTTGTGCATGTTCAATTAAACTACTGATCAAAAGTGGCTGAAACATCATATTGCCGTACATGGAAAATGTCCTTATTCCCGAATTTTTTAAAATGTTTTTTGAATATTGATTATGCATTGCTGCATAAATTGGACTTTAAATTAGCTTAATTTTTTTATTGTTTTTATCTTTTCACGACAGTGACTTAACATTTTACGACAATACAATTTCATTATTAATA
>NZ_JACANS010000021.1:2049-57900 GCF_030329305.1 Acinetobacter sp. 251-1
ATGAATAATGAATAATGAATAATGAATAATGAATAATGAATAATGAATAATGAATAATGAATAATGAATAATGAATAATGAATATCCTTATACAAATTTAAAAATGACAGCAAATAATTCTGTCAAAATTTTCATTGTGTAATAGGACCTTCACTTTAAAAAATAGCAAGATGATAGAATGTTCAATCAAGGATGATCAAAAATTAGATCGGCTCAAATGTGATTCATTACTTCTATTTTTCAAAGTCAGAAAAGCCCCATGCTTTTGTTCAACGTATTGATTGTTTTATTGGACATTTATACTTTGATTGAATACTGTAACCTTTAAGTATCATTAAAAAGGTGATCTAATTTCGTCATGACCCTCAAACAACTCAAAGCCTTTTTGGTACTTGCACGTGTTTTAAATTATGCTAATGCCGCGGATGAACTGTGCTTGAGTCAGTCCGCCTTGAGTTCGACCATTAAAGCTTTAGAAGAAGAATTAGGTGGAAAATTATTTAAACGTACCACCCGTCTGGTCAACCTGACCCCTGAAGGACAATCCTTAATTCCCTATGCCAAAAAATTACTCGCCAATTGGGAAGACATGGAAAAAGATGTCAAACAACGCTTTCAGTTACATCGTGGCAACTTAAATATTGCCTCCATGCCCTTTGCCACCCATACTGTCTTACCTGCCATTTTGAATGAGTTTTCTAAACAGCATCCGAATATTAATTTTTCTATTCATGATGTACCTAATGAAAAAATTATTGAAAAAATTCAGGAAGGTATATTTGAAATTGGGATTTGCTTCGAACCGCCATTTCATCATCAAATGGTATTTGAGCCTTTATTTAAAGAAGATTTTGTCGCCGTTGTTCCCAAAGATCATCCACTGGCAAAACATCCATCCATCAGTATGGCAACGCTGTGTAGCTCCCCATTTGTGACTTTACAAAAACCGTCCATCATTCGTCATGTGATTGAAGAATGCTGCATACAAAACAACTTGGTTTTGGACTTAAAATTGGAATGTCATCAAATCAGTTCGCTGTCCCATTTTGTTGCCTATGGCATGGGCGTCAGTGCAATTCCACGACATTTTCAGCAATTTATTGATTTAAAAAATAATGTCCTCGTTGAAATCAATGAAGGCAATGTACAGCTTAATTTAGGATTGATGTATAAAAAAGACACGGAACTTTCACATATTTCCGCTCAATTTATTGAAATTGTCACTGCATATTCATTTTAAAAAAGCGGCATGCATTTACACACGACTCAAGCAATTTTGCTGATTAATGAGTTTTGCTCATTAATCCTTTAAATCTTTCAATTTCTCATGCGCTTGCTGCAATGTTAATAATAAGTAAAAGGACATGGAGTCAGCACAATGAATAAAGTGGTTACCAATGCACACGTTGCTTTAGCAGATGTGGTCAAAGATCATCAAACCATTGCCGTAGGTGGCTTTGGCTTATGTGGTATCCCAGAACTTTTAATTGATGCGTTAATGGATACGGGTGTAACAGGTTTAACCTGTATTTCTAATAATGCAGGAACAGATGGCATAGGCTTAGGTAAATTACTTGCCACCAAACAAATTAAAAAAATGATTTCATCTTATGTCGGTGAAAATAAAGAATTTGAACGTCAATTTTTGCAAGGCGAACTAGAAGTTGAACTGACACCACAAGGGACATTAGCCGAAAAACTCCGTGCAGGGGGTGCAGGTATTCCCGCATTTTATACACAGACAGGCGTCGGTACGTTGATTGCAGAAGGCAAAGAAGTCCGTGAATTTGATGGAAAACCTTATATTTTAGTGCCGTCACTCACCGCAGATCTTGCTTTGGTTAAAGCCTATAAAGCAGATAAAGCAGGTAATCTGGTGTTCCGTAAAACTGCACGAAATTTTAATCCTGACTGTGCGATGGCAGGAAAATTCACCATTGTCGAAGTAGAACAGATTGTAGAAATTGGTGAAATCGACCCTGATGATATTCATTTGCCCGGCATTTATGTCAACCGAATCGTGCTCAATGCTAACCCTGAAAAGCGCATTGAACAAATGACTTTAAAAGCAGTGGAGGCTTAAAACATGGCTTGGACACGCAATGAAATGGCACAACGTGCAGCACTTGAACTTGAAGATGGTTTCTATGTCAATTTGGGGATCGGTCTGCCAACGCTGGTTGCGAATTATATTCCTGAAGGCATACATGTGTGGTTACAGTCGGAAAATGGCTTACTCGGTATAGATGAATTTCCAACCGCAGATACAGTCGATGCAGACTTGATTAATGCAGGTAAACAAACTGTGACTGCACGTCAGGGGGCCTCCTTTTTCTCAAGCTCTGAATCCTTTGCCATGATCCGTGGTGGTCATGTCAATATTGCGATTTTAGGGGCAATGGAAGTTTCCGAAACAGGTGACCTTGCCAATTGGATGATTCCCGGCAAAAAAGTCAAGGGTATGGGCGGTGCCATGGACTTGGTAGCAGGTGTTAAAAAAGTCGTTGTTTTAATGGAACATTGCGCCAAAGATGGCAGCCCGAAAATTGTAGAACAATGTCGTTTACCACTTACAGGCAAAGCTGTAGTCAGTCGTATTATCAGTGACTTAGGTGTCATGGATATTACAAGTGCAGGTGTTAAATTGATCGAGTTAGCAAATGGCGTGAGTTTAGAATACATTCAGCGTGTGACAGGTTTGAAGCTGATTACATCTGATCTATAAATTTTTAAAATTCAATGCTCATATGAGCATGTAGTCAAAATACCTCAGTTTTTATTCCGAGACAAAAAGTACGCCCGATAAATATCGGGCTTGCTACAACCGTTGATTAATGTGAATGCCCTGCCCCCACATTACCTTTTGGTCTTGGGCATAACCAAATGATGAAACCTGCGAAAATAAAAACCATCGCAAAGATTAAAAACACATGATTCACTGAAATGGTTAAAGCCTCTTTATCCACCAAGTTTGAGATGGTACCGAGCGCCATTTCTGGGCTAAAGCCGCTATTGACCAAATTCCGCTGAGTCTCTTCCACATGCATTGTAGAAACAATTTCGCTGCGTGCTATTTTGGTATGATCATCCCAAATCGTTACCGCAATGGACGCCCCGATCGCGCCTGCCATTGTTCGCATAAAGTTCATTAAACCTGCTGCTGAAGCGACTTCATCAGGTCTTACCACACCCAATGCAATATTTGAAAGCGGAATAAAGAAAAATGGTACCGCAAAACCTTGGATAATTTGTGGTAATGCCAATGCCATAAAATCAGCATCACTGGTCCAAAATGACCGCATCAAGGTCACCCCACCCAACATCATGAGACCAAAACTCGACAAAGCTCGTGGGTCATATTTGGTGGCTAACTTTGCCACAATAGGTGACATCATCAAGCTACCAAACCCCATGGTTGCAGTCAGATAACCTGCCCATGATGCAGTATATCCTAAGTTAATCTGTAACCATTGTGGGATCAGTACAATGCTGCCAAAGAATGCGGCGAAGGCAAACGCAAGAGATAAGGTCGCAATGGTAAATCCTCGATAACGGAAGATTTGAATATTCACAATTGGATGTTTTTCGTAATATTCCCAAATAAAGAAAGCAATGAAACCAACCACCAAAATAACGGCTAAAACACAAATTAAATTACTGTTAAACCAGTCCCGTTCATGCCCTAAATCAAGCATTAATTGTAAAGCGCCGATCCAAACAATCAGTAAAGCCAAACCAATCCCATCAATAGGTAGTTTTGCAGTTGGTGTTTCAGCAACTTTCAGCAGACGCATGACCCCTATAGCACACAGTAGGCCTACAGGAATATTGATAAAGAAAATCCAGTGCCATGACCAGTTATCACTGATCGTACCGCCTAAAATCGGTCCTAAAATCGGACCCACAACAGTCGTCATTGCCCACATTCCCATGGCTTGAGAATGCTTTTCGGGAGGGAAAATATGCATCAGCAAAGTTTGGCTGAGTGGCATAATCGGCCCACCAAACAAACCTTGACCAATACGACAGATCACCAACATAACTAAACTGTTCGATAAACCACATAAAATTGAAAATGTCGTAAATCCAATCAGGCAAATACTAAAAACACGAACAGCGCCAAAACGCCCTGCCAACCACCCAGTTAATGGAACACAAATTGCTTCAGCAACCGCATAGGAGGTAATCACCCAAGTTCCTTGTGAACTTGAAACTGCCAAACTGCCTGTAATATGAGGAACAGATACATTGGCAATGGTCATATCTAACACAACCATAAAATTTGCCAATGCAAGGAAAAAGGCGGCAAGTAATAATTTACCGCCTTTTAACTCACCTTGAAATGTTGAGCTGTTCATAGGCGATTACTTCGCTGATGAGGTATCAACCTCAACTGTCATCGATAATCCTACACGCAAAGGATGCGCTGCTAACTCTTTTGCATCTAACTGAATACGTACAGGTAAACGCTGTACCACTTTAATCCAATTTCCTGTAGCATTTTGTGCAGGAATCAAAGCAAATGCCGAACCTGTGCCCCCAGAGAAACCGATCACGGTGCCATGATATTCAACTTTTTTACCGTATAAATCTGAAGTTAAAGTGGCTTTCTGTCCGACTTTCACATTTTTTAATTGGCTTTCTTTAAAATTCGCATCTACATAGAGCTGAGATAAGGGTACGATTTTCATCACACTTGTACCCGGTGCGATACGCTGTCCAACTTGAATACTACGACGTGCAATTACACCATCCAAAGGTGCTTTGATTTCTGTACGCTCTAAATCTAAAAGTGCTTGATCAAGTTTGGCTTGAGCCACTAAAACATCTGGTGTTGATGTTTGTGATGTACCCTTGATTAAAGCTTCATTGGCATCTAAGTTGCTTTGCGCTGCTTTACGTTTTGACTCTGCTTGTGCCAAAGCAGCTTTAGCAACATCAACACTGGCTTTGGCATTATTTAAAGTACTTTGCGACTTGGTATATTCTTCTTTAGAAATCGCTCCTGAAGCACTCAATTGTTGACGACGGGCAAATTCTTGCTGTGCTTGTTGATACCCGACTTCAGCTTGTGCCACCTGTGCTTTTGCGCTGTTAATATCATCGGCACTGACTAAAATTTGTGAAGACAATGAACTGCTATTTGCTGAGCTTTGTGTATATTGACGTTTTGCTTTCGTCAACTCTGCCTCTGCCTGAGCAACTGCAATTTTGGCATCACGATTGTCAATTATCGCTAAGACATCATCTTTCTTGACTTGCTGTGTATCACTCACCAACACTTTTTCAACTTGACCACTGACCATTGAGGTGATTTCAGCAGTTTCTGCGCCAACATAAGCATTGTCAGTTTCAACCTTATTACCAAATAGCAATGCCCAAATGGCATACAAAATGGCAATTCCTATCACCAATAATGCAAATATTTTCAGCATTTTTTTACGTTTTTTTTTGGCTTCATCGTCTGCTTGAGATGGAGTTTCATTTGGGGATGCATTCGTCATCTGCGCTTCGGTCATCGCATATTCCTAGCTTTTATGAACCTAATCACCTCATTGCACCAAACAAAATAGAAATGAATCACGATTTCAAGATTCAAACTGATGCAATAAAGCTTTTTTAAAAATGTGGGGGTCAATTTTACAGATAAAAATCATATCGTGAGAATAAAAATATTACTCAAGAGTTTAACTTCATTTTTTATATATAGACTATTGATATTTATATTTTTTAAATAAAAAATAGAGCATTAAAAGCATTATTTTAATGCTCTATATTGACATAAATCATACAAAGTGTACTACTGAGTACATTTAGTCAAATCAATCAATATGCATAAGATGCAATCGCTGTCGCAATTGCCTTACCTTCATCATTGACCATAGTCATGCGCATGGTGCAACCCTTACGCCCCATACGCAAAGTTTCCGCTTTGGCAATAAAATATTGACCACGACCTGGTGCAAGATAATCCACCCGCATATCTACGGTCGCCAAACGAGAAACTTTTTTCAACGTGTCTGCTAGTTGCTCAGGCTCTGCTTTTTTATAAAGCTCGCCCATCGCCACAATTCCACCAATACTGTCAAGTAAAGTTGCAGCGACACCACCATGTAAGATTTGAAATGCAACATTGCCAATCAAAAATGGTTGCATTTCAATATAACCTTCAATTTCATCATTGACTACACGCATTTGCATTGCATTATGTGAAAAATAAGGTGATGTATTAAAAGCTTTGGTGAGTTGACTGAGAACAACATTTAAATCAGCTTTAGCGCCTAGATGTAAATTTCCAGTCCACTTTTTTGGTGATTCACTTTTATTTGAATCATCTTTGGGAGAATCAATCGTCATAATTTAAAAACCAATACAGAGAAAAACTTTCAGCTTTTTGCAAAAAAATAGATGAAAGGGCTACAATGAGTGACTTAGTTTAATACTGAATATCGAGATTGTTATGACTTATACGTTCAATCGTCCTGCTTTTCCAGCCACTCGCATGCGCCGTATCCGTAAAAACGACAAGCTCCGTGCCATGGTCAGAGAAACACAACTGACAGCAGATCATCTCATTTATCCAGTATTTGTACTGCCGGGACAAAACCAAACCCAAGATGTGGCTAGTATGCCAAATATTCAACGTTTATCAGCGGATTTATTGTTGAAAAAAGCAGAAACATTGCTTGAGCTTGGTGTCTCTAAATTGGCTTTATTTCCAGTAACACCCCAAGAAGATAAAAGCTTAACCGCAGAAGCTGCATGGCATGAAGACGGTTTAGTTCAAAACACCTTACGTTTACTTAAAAAAGAATTACCAGAGATGGTGCTGATCACAGATGGCGCACTCGACCCATATACCACACACGGTCAAGATGGCATCATTGACGATACAGGTTATGTGCTCAATGATGAAACTGTACAATGCCTCATCAAACAAGCCCTCAGTCATGCTGAAGCGGGTGCCGATGTCATTGCGCCAAGTGACATGATGGATGGGCGTATTGGGGCAATTCGTCAAGCTTTAGAAAGCAATGGTCATATTTATACTAGTATTATGGCGTATTCAGCAAAATATGCGTCTAGCTTCTATGGCCCTTTCCGTGATGCTGTCGGTTCTTCATCAAACCTTAAAGGTGGTAATAAATACAACTACCAAATGGATGTCGGTAACCGTGCAGAAGCTTTACATGAAATCGCTTTAGACATTCAAGAAGGCGCTGACATGGTGATCGTTAAACCTGGTATGCCTTATCTTGATGTCGTACGTGAAGTCAAAGACACCTTTGGCGTTCCTACTTTTGTTTATCAAGTCAGTGGTGAATATGCCATGTTAGCTGCTGCCATTCAAAATGGTTGGCTTTCTGAAAGCGTGATTATGGAATCACTCATGTGTTTCCGCCGCGCAGGTGCAGATGGAATTTGGACGTACTATGCAGAACAAGCAGCACGCCAATTAAAAGAGATGAAGTAAGACTTTCTACTTCTTATTTTTTTAATTTAAATTCTACTCAGTATTTAATTCGCGGTAGGTGGCATGGATGCCACCGTTGGACTGGAGGAAAGGGAATTCCTCTCAGTCCAACAAAAGATTTTTGTTACTTTTCATCTTTGAAAAGTAAGGAATTACCTACTCAAAGGTACATGCCCTCAAATCAATATTTGTGGTTGTGCTCATTTTTTAGTGTTACGCGTTGAAACATCATTCAGATCATTTCAACTTAAAAAAGTGGTATTGGTTTTCATGCATATCGCCATCATTGGTGCAGGAGTAAGTGGCTTACTCACCGCCCTCGAACTTGTTGAACAAGGTTGCACAGTCACCATATTTGACCAACAACACGCAGGTCATGCAGCCTCATGGGCAGGTGGAGGCATTCTTTCACCCATGTATCCTTGGCGCTATCCACGAGAAGTGAACTATCTTGCACAACATGGTAAACAACTCTATCAAGATTGGAATCAAAAACTTTTGCCTGCAACAGGCATCGATTTTGAAATTCATGAAACAGGAATGCTGATCTTTGATGAAGCTGATTTTGAAATTGGACTCAATTACAAAGACCAATATCAAGAACCAATGCAACATTGTGAATATTTACAACGCGAATCACTAGAAACCGTTAACCCACATATTGCCGAACAATTCCAACATGCAATTTATTTCCCACACTTGGCAAATGTGCGTAATCCAAGATTACTCAAATCATTAATTTCATATTTAAAACAGCATCCTAATGTCGAAGTGATTGAAAATACTTGGATTGAAAAGTTTAATCTTCAAAATAATCAAATTCAGTCTATTCAAAGCTCAAATGGTCAACATTGTGCAGCAGATCAATTTGTGATGACGACAGGTGCTTGGTCAAATACATGGTCAACACAGCTAAAATGCAGCATTCCCGTTGAGCCTGTACAAGGGCAAATGTTATTGTTTAAAACGCCTGAAAATTGGTTGCCCACCATGTGTATGAACAATGTCATGTACCTGATTCCACGTATGGATGGTCATGTCGTGTGTGGCTCGAGCATGGATCATCTTGGTTTTGACCAACGTCCAAGTATACAAACACAGCAAAATATTTATAGAGCCTGTACGGAAATGGTACCTGAACTGGCAAATTTCCCTATTGTGAAACAATGGGCAGGCTTAAGACCAAGTTCACCGACAGGCATTCCCTATATTGGACAAATGCCTGACATAGAAAACCTTTGGGCAAATTTTGGGCATTATCGTAATGGGCTTTGTATGGGTCCCGCTTCAGCACGCTTACTGCGTCAGATGATGCTCAAACAAGACACTATAGTCGACCCACATGCCTATTCAACTCAACGTTTAACCCAACTTGACGCAGTATGATGATGCAAAATCATCAATGGATAATTTGTTTTAAGGCACTGTCCAAGTCTATATATTGAAATTTAAAGCCTTCATTCAGTAAGGCTTTGGGTTGCACATATTGACCATTTAACACCAATTGAGACTGCTCGCCCATCAAGAGTTTCATCACAAAACCCGGTAATGGCAAAAATGGTTTACGCTTAAATAATTTGCTAGCAACATTTACAAATTGCATTTGGTCAATATGATCAGGTGCAACCACATTATAAATTTTTTGGTCTGATGCGCTTTGAAATAAAAATAAAATCGCTTGAATGACATCATCTACATGCACCCAAGTCATCGGCTGGCGTCCTGATCCAATTCGCCCGACTAAATTTAATTTAATTGGCAATAACATTTGCGGAAGAATGCCACCATTTTTTCCAAACACAACACCTAAACGCATAATTTTGGTGTTTTGCGATGGATCAGACCATGCTACTGCTTCCCATTTTTGGCAAAGTTCAGACATAAAAATCGCTTGAGGAGGTGAAGATTCATCACAAACATTTAACCACTGCTCAGTAAAATCCACCCCATAATAACCAATGGCAGAACCTGAAATTATGCATTTAGGCTTAATTTGATATTGTGTGAGTGCTTGATACAATTTTTTTGTGGTATCGACTCGGCTTTGCAGCAGTTTTTGTTTACGTGCTTCTGTCCAGCGACCTTGACCAATACTCTCACCTGCCAAATTCACCACATAATCTAGTGAAATATTTTCGAGTGCAGTGAATGAGTCAATCCATTGTAAGTTTGCATGGTTTGAAATATGCATCTTTCGTGACAATGCAATGACCTGAAAATCATGCTGTAACAAATAGCGTAACAAATGGCTGCCAATAAAACCTGTTGCACCAGTGACTAAAACGGTCTGCATGAATGAAACACTCTTTTGATTATTATAAACTCCATTCAAGCATACTTTTTAAACACTCACAAAGCTGCATTATTTACTTATGAAAACATTTTCGCGGCCATACGCTGTGCCTGTTTACCATAAAACCAGTAAGTAATCAGAAATAATGGGATCGCTAACATTAACCACATCATGCCAGAGACCATGAGAAATTGTGGGCTTTGCATATAGAGCAGAAAATTATTCCATACTTCAGCATCATGACGTGCAAAAATCATCACCCCAATGAAAATGCCAATTAAATTATATATCCAAAAAATCAGGCTAAAACCAATAGAGAACTTTTTCTGCTCGCTTTTACTAGGTGCACGTTTTTGTTGCTTTAAAAAAAGTTGTAAAACAATCACCATAGAAATTAGATAAGGTAAAGCCGTTAGAATCCCTGCGATTTGACTCGGTAGTAAAGCCACCAAAACACCAACCACCATTGTCAACACCAAACAAAGTACAAAAAACCATAAAAAATATTTACTTAGCGATGCCATAGCAGTATTTCCACAACTTAAAAATACATTATAGGAAAATTTTTTAATTTTTTTTAATTTTCTTGTCAACCAAATCAAAAAGACTGTCGTTATATAAGTATAAGGTTGCAGCAACCGCGAACAATTTGCACTGGCATCCGCAGATTTGACTCGGTAACCTTCTATCCCATGAGACCTATAAACTCATGCTTCTACAATTTGATTTGGAACAGCAGCCTAAATCAAATTGAGCGAAGTATCTTAACCGACGATTTATTCATCACTCGAATCGTCGGTTTATTTTTGTCTATAGATTCTGTTTTTTGATGCTCAATCATTTTCTCATCGAATCACTCAAACTCAAAGATTGCGCCTATAAGCTCTTATTTCCTAAGAGCTTGAGCGTATAAAACGTTGCCGAATTTTATGATTTAAAGGCGTTGAATAATATTTTTCAATGGCCCAACTCAACATAAACACCAAAATAAAATAAATCGGCAATAACATCAATTTTTCAGCAGGCAAGGTTTCTTTAGGTAAATAAATCACTTTAAATAAGCCTAAAATAATTAAATGAAATAGATACATTTCATAACTACGTTGCCCAATCCAAACCATCACTTTTGAGGTGATCGAAGATGCTTCTGATGGAGCATTTTGCGAAAAACAAAAAATTAATATTGCAGTGCATAGGGCAAAGAGCGAAATCCCCCATGTGCTGACTTCTTTGATAGGTGCGTAAAAATACAGTGCAATCATCAATACCGAAACGATAGGCATAATCACTTTCAGCGTTTGCACATTGATTTTAAAATGCTGTGCGATGAGTGCCGTTAAACAACCCATTGCTATTCCATCAAAACTGGAAAAGTAATGGTAAAGATAAGCACCATTTTCTGCACCAAAATGCAGTGAACGGAAATACGGTGCATAAGCAATAAGAGCAAGCAACAGTAAAATAAAGTGTTTTTGACTACGCCCTAAAAGCAAACATAAAAGTGGAAATACGAGATAAAAAACTTCTTCTACAGACAATGACCACAGCACACCCAAAGCATAATTCACCCAACCATTTTCAATGATCAGAATATTCATCCAAAAAGTGAAGGCTGAAAAAACCGTTAAAGCATAAGACACTTCGATGCCATTCGGTACTTGGTTCATAAAAGGTTTTAACCCTAAACTTCCCAATACCGTCACCATAGCCACCAATAAAACCAAACATGGCATAATGCGCGCAATACGACGCATATAAAAATCTTTAAGCTTTATTTGTGCCAATGAGCCGTGGCGTTGCAAAGTATGCTGAGTGATTAAAAAACCTGAGATCACAAAGAACATTGTCACACCGTAATTGCCATTACGCGCAATCAAAGTACTGAGACTTTCCCCAAAAATCTGCACGCCCAAAAAAGTATCATGCAACTTGTAGGGAATATTAAAATGGTGGAGCAACACCAAAAGAATTGAAATGCCACGTAAAACATCAATTTTAATATTACGCATCGCAACACTCTGTCATTATTTTTTCCTTTTCTAATCTTCTAATTTTAAACAACTGCCATATTTACGTTGTTCTTCCTCATCCAAATAAGGATTTGGCGTTTTAATACACAGCGCCGTTTTGGTTTGATAAAACGCATAGCCTTGTGTATTTTGATTTAATCTCGCCAAATCAATCGCTTGATGTTGTGCCAAAACATTCAGTAGAACAATTTTTTGATTGATTAAACGTGGACGTATGGCATAAGTTTCCCAACGTGGTAAGGCGACATCAACCAATTTATTGCCCATAAAATTTTTCAGCCAACTGCGTTTTACTGTACTGTCATGCGGTTGTTGCAAAGCTTGCTTAAACTGAGGATTAGGTAATTCAGAAATCACTAAAGTGGGGTAAATATAAGACACATAACGATTCAGCGATTGGTTTTTAAGCAATAATAACGGCGTAAAAAAATCTGCAATAGGATGCTTTTCAACACTTTTTTGCTGACTTGCATCTTCATAAATAAAATCAAACAAGCCTTGTGGACTTTGTCGATCAACAAGTCGATTGGTCACCTGTTGCATCACAGCAGTTTCACTGGCAAAAGGAAAGCGCATCGACATTTGTACGAGCGACAACTCAGAGAGCGTATGTTTTTGCCCTAAACGCTGATTAAGCTGATGAATCAATTCAATATTATCTGAAATTAAATTCAACATAATCATTTTATCTAGCAAGCTTACTGCACTTTGATCTTTGGCAATCAAGGCTTCGGTATAACGCACCAAAGCTGCAACATCCTGTTGAAACAGCAAATGTGCCACATATAAGCGGTGAATTTTCATCATCAGGGTAAAATTCGGGATCGCTCCTTCTACACTCAACACGAGCACTTTCTGCGTCGGTGCTTGATGAAGCAGAGCTTGCCAACGTGCATTTAACACGCTTTGACGGCTATAAATCTCTTCTAAAGCTCTTTGTTGTTTTTGATAAGCCTCAATCCCAATCTCGACCTGTAAATCTTTTATTAACTGTTCAAACACTTTTTCATCTGCTTCAGTTAAAAAATCGCCCTGCAGTTCGCTAAATTTTTCAATCGGTTCATCAATATAAACACTGTTGGTTTGATAGAAATTTTTCCAATCACGATGATAAATCTTTTGCCCCAAAAGCTGTTGTTCAGCATCGGTTTTTGCATCAAAACCCAACCATAAAAAGTACGGGTCTTGTTTTAAATCTGTCTCATACAAACGGACATCAGCTAAAAGTGCTGTAGCGTTCTGTGAAATCGGTTCATCTTGGATCAACCCGAAAACCAGTCCGCTCAGCAGTAAAACAAACCCAAACAACCCCAAACACATTTTTTTTAATCGTATCGTCATTATGTTGTCATCACATCAAAAAATGGATCGTAAAATCGTAAAAATAATCACAATCATAACATTGACACATCGTTAGAATCCCATTTCAATAGCATGAATTTTAACAACGCTAATTTTTGGTCATCTACAAAAATGTTCAATAAAATCATATCAAATCTGGGATTACAGGGTGTTGAAGTCAACACTTGTATTTACACTTCGACACCTCAAGCAGGTCAAGTTGTCAACGGTGAAGTAATTTTTAAAGGGGCTGCATCCAATAAAAATATTAATGGCATCTATCTCAAACTCATGACAACTGCTGAAGTTGAAAGCAGTGATCATGAGTTTAACCAAGCGTTGACCATCGCACAGTGGCATATTAGCGGTGCATTTGAACTGAAAGCTAATCAATCTCATAGCTTTCCATTTTCAATCCAATTGCCTTTTGAAACGCCAATCACCGAAGTGCAATGTCATCAGAATAAAACCCGTGTGTGGTTACATACTCATTTAGATGTTGACTGGGGGTTGGATGCAACCGATCAAGATTATTTGCGTATTCTGCCGACACCTGCCATGCAAGCATTTTTGCAAGCGATGCAACAATGTGGTTTCTTTTTAGCAACTGCGGATGTAGAAAAAGGTCAATTGCGTGGTGGTCACTATTTTTCGACTATTGGTTGTTACCAAGAGCTTGAATTTTTACCAAAACAGCATTTTAGTGGCATCAATGAAGTGGAAGTCTCATTTGTCGCTCAAGAACATCAAACCCACGTCATGCTTGAAGTTGATCGTAAATTTCGTGGTGATCAATTGCGTAGTATAAGCATTCCGAATCAGGGCGTTTCAGTGCCAAATTTAGTACAAAATATTAAACAGATTTTGAATATTACTTAATTTAAAAAGCTGCTAAATTAAAAACTTAGCAGCTTTTTTCATAGCAAATACCATCAACTTTTATCAATATTTTTATGATTAAACATCCACGTTTACTATCTTTAAAATCTCAGCAAATTTTGCAATTCGTGCTTTAGGTTTGGCGGCATCTAACTCGGCTGTTGAGCCATAACCATATTCTACAGCAATGGTTTCAATGCCATTTTGACGTGCACCCAAAATATCATGTTCACGGTCACCCACCATTAAACACTCTTCAGGCTTGAGTTGTTCTTTTTCTAAAATATAAGCAATCAACTCCCCTTTGTTGGTACGTTCGCCATTCAGCTCGCTACCATACGGATATTCAAAATATGGTAATAAATTAAAATGATCTAAAATTTGACGTGCATAAACTTCAGGTTTCGCTGTAGCTAAAAATAGGCGATAACCTTGATGCTTTAAAGCGTCGAGCGTCTGTGCCACATCCTCAAAAACATGATTTTCAAATAGACCCGTCACCGCAAAGCGCTCACGATAACCGAGTAATGCCTGTTCAGCCAACACATCCTGAACATCCACACCCAGTAATTTTGCCAAAGAAGCCTTCAGCGGTGGACCAATAATCCAATCTATATTTTCAGACTCAGGAATCGGATGCCCGACTTTTGCCAAACCATAACGTGCAGAAGTGGTAATACCAACTTTAGGATCGGTCAACGTTCCGTCTAAATCAATCAGAATATTTTTAAGCACAGATTTACCTTTTACTAAATTCAAGCAATGCAAAATTACAGTCGAGAGTTTTGCTAAAGTTGCCTATACTAACTCAAATTTATCAATTTAAGGACATCATCGTGCGCCCTACTGTATTGTGTTTTTCTGGTCTCGATCCTTCTGGTGGTGCAGGTTTGCAAGCAGATATTGAAGCCATTGGACAAAGTGGCGCACATGCAGCAATTGCCTGTACGGCGCTGACCATTCAAAACTCGCAACAGGTTTTTGGTTTTGAAGCAACGTCTAAAGACTTACTGCTGGCACAAGCCAATGCCGTTGTTCAAGATTTACCTATCAAAGCAGTCAAATCGGGCATGCTTGGTACTACGGAAAATATTGCAGCATTGGCTGAATTTTTACGTAAACATCCTGATTATTTATATGTTCTTGATCCTGTTTTAGTGGCAAATAGCGGTGGTTCATTGGGCAATCAAGAGACTTTAGTCAAAGCCTTTGTCGAGCTGATTCCTTTAGCTACGGTGTTAACGCCAAATACCGTTGAATTACGTGCTTTAACAGGTGAACAAGATTTAGATAAAGCCACAGCTAAGCTGTTTGAAATGGGTGCCAAAGCACTATTGGTCAAAGGCGGACATGAAGATACGCCTGACTATATTCGTAATGCTTTATATGTCAATGGTGAAATGATTTCTGAAACCAAATGTCCACGTTTAGACGGTGAGTATCATGGTTCAGGCTGCTCGCTTGCAAGTTTTATTGCAGGTCGTTTAGCGTTGGGCGATGCTTTAAATGTTGCGGTGAATCATGCAGAAACTTGGTTATTTGGCGTGTTAAAAAATGCTGAAACCCCTGTTGCAGGTGGTCAGAAAATACCGAAACGGTTTTAAATGAAGCATGACATTTACAAGTTTCAAGGTTAAATTGGGACTTGTAAATCGCTACTTTAAAAAGTTAACTGATTTCTAAATAATGACTGACGCAATTTCTGCCCTTTTGTTTAGACAAATAAAGCGCTTGATCAGCTAAGCGAATTAATTCTTCTTGACTTAAATCCCCCGTCGAACTTGCGATACCAAAACTAGCAGTAATCGAAATTTGCCGTGTATCTTTTAAAATAATCAATTCCTGAGCAATTTTTTCCCGACAACGTTCCCCAACTTCCTGTGCTTGTTTCAAGTCGGCATAGGGCAGCAACACAATAAATTCTTCACCACCAAAGCGACCAACAATATCCTTTTGTCTGATGTTTGACTCTAAAATTCGTGCAACGCGGCACAACACTTCATCTCCGACATGGTGACCATAGCCATCATTAATGGCCTTAAAATGGTCTAAATCCAGAATAATGACTGAAACTGCATCTGTATAAATATGATTAAGTTGATGACCGATATAACGACGGTTGTATATTTCAGTCAGTGCATCGGTGGTACTTAAGTATTCTATTTTTTTCTCTCGTCTACGCCATTGCGACAGTAAAACTTCAAAGAATAAAATACTAATCAATAAAATTGGCAGGAAAAGCTCTGCCATGCTTCTTACCCAAAATGCATTTTCAAAAACTTGCGTATGATTTAATTCTTCGGTAAATAAAGGCGCATACGCAATCATGTTATTGGAACTTTGGTAGCAAACAATCACTGTAAAGATGGCGATTGGAATCGCGACACCATATAAAATTTTTCGATTATAAAAAACTAGCCCAACCAACACGATACAAACAAATCCTGAAACCGTTGGCACACTATAAATGCCTACAGTGTATCCCCCATAAATCATGACCATACCAAACAGCGCAGGAGAAGAATAAGAGATTAATGTTCTAAATTTTTGATTATGTTTAAAGTAGTGACACAGGATCAATAAGACCGAAAAAAGCATGGTACAAATAATTAAACTGGTCATCCTCGAAGGATAAAAATCAATATTTAACCACTGTACTTGCTTTTTTATTTTTACATTATGCCAATACCAAAGTATTGAAGTGCTTTGATTTAGCGCACCAAAAAACAGCAACAAGACGCCTTTATCAAAATCATTCCAATTAATGATTAAGTCATCCGTTTCAAACAATTGAAACTTTATTTTTTTAAATATTTTAGAAAAAAATTCTTTCAAATCCCCCCCTAATTCCTCATTTTATAGATATTATAAGTCCCTTAAAACGTTGATACCTTAGTTTTAAAATTTGATCAAGTTCAATTTTTAATTCTTCATCTTTCGATCATCTGTTTTTTTAAAACCAATAGACATAGATAATCACGCCCAAATATTAAAAAAACTGACTACTCATAATGCATTTACTTATCTATTTTCAGTCCGTTTATCTTTTAAATTCTGCACATGCTGACGATTGGTTTTCCATGATTTTTCCAATACTTCTTTTTCTATACGTAACTGAACACGTTTCATTTTTTTGGATGAAATAACCTCATCTTTAAAGCCTTTCACATAATCTATCCACGCTGCCCCTCGAAATACATTAGCAGGCATTTGTGTTTTAAACTCGCAGTCAGGCATAAAAACCACAATAGAATGAATCAAAGTAGGGTCCACAATATCTGCCAAAATAGTTTCCAAAACTTTTTGATGTTTATAATTTTGATGCAGTGGATTTTGAAATTTATAGCTATTTTTATAGATTTTTTGCGTCCATGTTTTCTGACGTTCACCACCAAAAATCCAACCTTTATAATTCTTGGTTTCAACAACAAAAATGCCATAAGGACTCAATATAATATGATCAATTTGTGTTGTCGTGTTCTGTTCATCAGGTAAGGTACTATCATTCAACAAAATGTACTTTTCTTTGTCCAAGTAAAGTTTGACATGCGTACTCACCGCAAACTCACCTATTTTGCCTTTTAAAAATGGTTTGAATGCTTTGATTGCCCCAGCAATCAAAAATAATGGAATCATCCACCATAGTTGCGAAAAAATGGGGGCGATGATTTGAGAAATGTCCATTTAAAATTTTATGACTTTTAAAAATTAAATCTATTTTATTGTAATTTATATATTTTTAAAATAAATCAAAATCTATTTAATTGTGAAATCATTATTTTTTCTTTAAAACGTTGAGCAAATTCAATCGCAAAATTCTGATAATTCATCAATGACAGCTCTTTAAAGTAGACTGTTTCCTCATAAGTATAAATATTATATAAATCAATTCTTAAACGCGCCCACTCAACAATAAAATCAAACCCATCCCCAAATATTTGATCTAGCTTTTTAAATATTCGAATCGCGTCATCTAACTCACTTGAATCTACGATGATACGATCACATAAATACATTATAAACTCATACAAACATTGCTCAGTATGCTTAAGATTAAATCCCAATTTTCTAAAAAAGCACTCAATAAAATCTAAAAATTCAACAGACTGAATATGCTCATCTAAAGAATAACTCAGTAAAATATCAAGCTCATCCAATGAACAATTTTGCTCTACTAATTTTTCAGCCCATTTAAAATAATCCTCATATTCAAGATGATTCATTAAAAAATATCCCAACATACAAATAGTATTGGAATAATCTACTAGTGGTAATACTTCATCATAAAGAACAAAGCTTTTCCATTTATCTAAACTACAATAAATAATAGAAATAGGATATTGAGAGATTTCTGTACGCCCTTTCCATGTCAAATGAACATCTGCAACTCGTATCGTTCCATCAGTAAATGCATATAAAACATCGTCATTCGCACTACTTTTCGCAATCGCATTTAACTTCGAATTAAATAAAATGTGAGCAGGATGAAGTTCTTTTTCTAATTCGGCATTAAATAATTCTTGCTTATCTAAATCAATAAGATGCCATGGTTCAATCCATTCCATTTTGTATCATCCAATATTAAATCGACTCTAACTTTAACAAAACATCCTTATTCTCCAACCCACCAGCAAAGCCCACCAATTTGCCATTTGCGCCCACCACCCGATGACACGGCGCAATAATTGAAATAGGATTTTTACCATTTGCCGCACCCACCGCACGAACGGCTTTGACATTGCCGATCTGTTCAGCAATGTCTTTATAACTGCGGGTTTCTCCAAATGGAATGGTAAGCAATGCTTGCCAGACTTTTTGTTGAAATTCTGTCCCTTCAAAGTCTAAAGGTACGTCAAACTTTTGACGCTGCCCTGCAAAATATTCATTAAGCTGCTTTTGTGTTTCGAGCAAAATGGGATGCTGTGTATTTTCAATCAACTCAGCCAACCGCACACGTTTAGGGTCTTCATTTTCCCAAAGGACTGCCACCAAAGCGGTGTCCGTTGCGACCAATTTTAAAACGCCCACAGGAGAAGGCATTTCCATAAATGATAATTTCATCGACTTCTCCTTGAACGAATACGTTTTAAGATGATGAGAGCTTCATTAATATTAACCCAGAAATGATTAAAACTGCAGCCAACATTCGCATGGCAGTAGCAGGTTCACCCAAAAAGAAAATCCCCACAGCAAATGAGCCAACCGCACCGATTCCTGTCCAAACCGTATATGCTGTACCCAAAGGCAAAGATTTCATGGCATAGGACAATAGCGCAAAACTTGCGATCATAAACACAATCGTCAAAATACTGGGCGTGAGTTTGCTAAAGCCATCAGACACTTTCATAAAGTATGCCCAGACCACTTCCAATAAACCCGCCACTACGAGTAACACCCAAGCCATACCAATACTCCTAAAAATCAATGTATTAAAATCAAAAAATCCAAGTCAACCACATCAGTCAACTTGGATCGTAAAATAGGTTTTTTAAGAAGAAGACAGTTTCATCAGAATTAAACCCGATACAATCAGTACCGCCGCCAACATTCGCATGGCAGTGGTCGGTTCACCTAAAATAAAAATACCCACAAGGAATGAACCAATTGCCCCGATTCCTGTCCAAATCGTATAAGCCGTTCCCAAAGGCAATGATTTCATGGCATAAGCCAATAAACCAAAACTCAGGATCATAAAGAAAATCGTAATGACGCTCGGGGTGAGCTTTGTGAAACCTTCGGACATTTTCATGGTATATGCCCAAACAATTTCAAAGATGCCTGCAAAAACAAGAATGACCCAAGCCATGACCAGCTCCAAATTTAAATTAGAGTCAGGTCGTCCTGACGAGTTTTCTTGGTGCAGATTTTGATGATATCGCACAAAGGGAGGTCGTTCCTCCTTTGAATAAACACATTTTAACGTATTTCGCTCTATAACTGAGCATGTTTTACAAAATTTGACCCAAAATACACCGAGAAAAATTAGGGTTTTAAAATTAAAACCCTAAAATAAAGCAAGCTTTAAAACATCAAACTTAAAGTTTAAAACTTAAACCGCACCCCTGCACCATAGCGCCAACCCTTTTCAGCATCACTTTTGACTTGCCATGCAGTTTCATCATTGCCCTTACTGTACTCATAGGCAATATCCAAATATGGCATGACTTTTTTACTGATTTCATAACGGGTTTCAATACCTGTGGTCAGGCTGCTTAAACCTGATTTTTTGGCATATTTAGAATCATCACTGAACACCACATCGAGATTCAAATAGGGTTTAAAAATCAGTTTTTGCGTCAACAGCAAATCTCGCTCTGTCTCTAGACTAAAACCTGAATACTGGTTTTCTCCTGTATAGAGATAAGCATCGGTTTCAAAGAAATATGGCGCCATGCCATGCAAACCTATCACCGCATCGAGTTTTTCTTCGCTATCTTTAGCATGATGTTTTAACTCGACTTTTTCAGATCGGTAACGCACACCAACTTGCGCATCCCAAAAATCTGAAATCATACGGCTATATAAAACTTTGGCATCAACGTGCGCATCATGAGATTCTGCTTTATCCGCATGAACTTTAATAAAGAGCTTATTTTCATCCGTCCCAATTCGGGTTTCGATTTCGGACTTTAATGCACCTTCACCATCTTCATTGAGCAGCCATTTTGTATCTACAGTACTGACGGTATAAATTTGTGCGCCATGTTCCTTTCGATGGTCATATCCTTGATGTTCTATGTGTGCAGTTGCTTGTGGAGGTATTACTTGCTCAGTCGTTTGTTGATGCTGTGAATGATCTATTTTTGAATGATTCATCTGCGAATGATCCATTCCTGCATGATTCATTTGCGAGTGATCAACCATTTCACTATTTGACGTCGTTGTGGTTGGCGATGCTGACATCATGTCATGTCCTTCATGCGCCATTGCCCAACTGCTCATCATCAATAATGAACTTGCCAAAACAGTGTGTGGAAATAACTTAGTGGTGTGCATGTTGATCTCCTTGCTGTTCAGCTTGATTCGAAGTGTTTGTCGTCGATTTTTGAATCGGTGTGGTGCTGGTTTCTCCTTCGGAAACATTGGCAACAATCATTTTATTCATCATGCCTGCGCTCATGTGATAGAGCAAATGACAATGAATCGCCCATTCTCCTAGCTCATCTGCGGTTAATAATGCAGTCACGGTTTTTGCAGGCGGCACAATAATGGTGTGCTTATTTGGCATATCTACCGCAGGCTGACCATTTTCCAGTTGCATAAACATGCCATGTAAATGCATCGGGTGCGCCATCATACTGTCATTGATAAATTTAATACGAATCCGCTCGCCGTACTTCACTTTTAACGGTTCAGCATCGCTGAATTTCTTGCCATTAATCGTCCAGATATAACGCTCCATGGTGCCACCCAAACGAATTACCAATTCACTTGTCGCTTCACGGGTATCGGGTTGTGGGGTTAAGGATTTCAGATCACTATATTGCAAAGCTTTGTCGCCTTGCGGAGTTGATGCATTTGCCCAACCTTCGACCACAACATCAGATTTTGCTGTCGTTGCTTGATGTTCTGAATGATCCATCTTCGAATGATCCATGCCATGCATCTCACCATGATCCATCTTCGAATGATCCATGCCATGCATCTCACCATGATCCATTTTCAAGTGATCTATGCCCTGCATATCACCATGATTCATCTTCGAGTGATCTATGCCCTGCATATCACCATGATTCTCTGCTTTTTGATGAATAGCTGAATGATCCATACCTTGCATATCAGCACTGCCATGCCCCATGTCTGCCATATTTAAAATGGCGCGAGGACGTGCCTGTGGCAGATGAATCCCATGCATATTTGCTGTCAGCTCATTGTGCAACGTCCCAATGGCAAAACCTGAACGGTCAATCGACTCCGCTTCAATCTGATAATGTTCATTCTTTGGTTCAACCACCACATCATAGGTTTCGGCTGTCCCTATACGAAACTCGTCTACAGGCACAGGCTGTACAGGCTGACCATCTGCACCGACCACGGTCATTTTTAAGTTCGGAATGCGCACATCAAAAAAGGACATGGCTGAAGCATTAATAAAACGCAAACGGACTTTTTCATTCGGTTTAAACATGCCTGTCCAATTTTGTTCAGGGGTTTTACCATTGATCAAAAAAGTATAACCCGTGACATCAGACAGATCAGTTTTCAGCATACGCATCTGATTCCACATTTTGCGGTCAGACCATGTGGCTTTGACACCATCACGTTGAATTTGCTTCCACACATCGCCCAAAGTTTCACGCCGATCTTGATAATATTCAGCCGAAATTTTCAGATCTTTTTGAATTTGATCACTGGTTTTGTCATGAAAATCGGACAGCATCACCACATAGTCACGCTCGGTTTGTTCATGTGCAGCGAGTGGCTTTCTTTCCTTCGGATAAATCACCAAAGCACCATATAAACCGTCCTGTTCCTGACCTTTAGAGTGGGCATGGTACCAATACGTACCACTTTGGCGAACCTTAAATTTATAGACAAAATCACCTTGCGGTCGAATCCCGTTAAAACCATTAAAGCCTGGAACGCCATCCATAATGCCAGGCAATAACAGCCCGTGCCAATGGATTGAAGAATCTTGATTTTTTAAATTATTATGCACATGAATGACTGCATCATCGCCTTCCTCAAACTCAAGTAAAGGCGCAGGAAACTTGCCATTGACAGTGATGCGTTTGACCGCTTTGCCTGTGACATTGACCATTCCTTCATCAATGTTTAGGTGATATTCCTTAACCGCTGCAAAACTCCATGTTGAAGACAACACAGCCACAGCGACGATAACGCTTTTTGAAAATTGAATAGACATAACTCAACCTAAATTTCTGAAATTATTTTGAAAATAATGCTTCGGAAAAACGGGTTAAGCTTTAGGAGGACGTAAAATTTCCTGCCAATACCCTGCAAGATGCTGAGCTTGGTAATGAGCTTGTAGTGAATTTTGTTCGAGATGATCTTCAGGAACAATCAATTTGGGAATATCGGTATTAAACCAAACAATTGAAGACTGACAAGAGAACAATGCACAATGCTGACAATCGGCATGCTTTACTTGTTGAACTTGAATCAATTGCTGATGACAATCGTTTGAATTTTGTGCCAACTCGTTATTCTGAAGCTCTAGCGCTGCTAAATCGGCACAATGTTGCTTCATCTCTTGCAGCGACATGTTTTGCATCATTGCTGCATGACTGCTATTTTTCTGCTTTTGTATAGGCTGGTGTTGCATCTGCATGCTTATCTGCATGGTTTTCACAGAAGCAACAGACACACTGCTCCATCCTATGGCAAATACCATAAGACAAACAAACCAAGCTTGTTTGCAGAGTTGTGTGAACATGTCAGCAGTCAATTAAAAATAAATACCGATTTAGCATACCCAATAATTTAAGCAGTAGCAAATGAAGCCCTGAACTCAAGATTATTTTTCTATCTAAAGTGCTACTCACTGCTCATCAGTGATCCATTCAATGCTTCAGTTAAAAATGTTGCAATGCCGCGATTTCCCATATCCTGATGCATAATTATTAAACAGCATCACCACAAGAAAACGACTAAAAATAAAGCGAAAATATAATTCTATTTCCAATAAAAAAAGAGCCCATTTGGACTCTTTTTAAACTTATTTTGTATAATTCATAAGCGATTGATCTTATTTCGCTTAAATGCTAAACAATTTATCAGCAAGCTTATCTACACAGTTATCCATAGAGTTATCATCAAACTTATCCACAATTTTATCGATATTATTGTGTAAAAGTCTAAGCCTGTTGTGAACCAACCAATGCCAATTCAGCACGCATTTCATCAATCACAGTTTTATAATCAGGTTTACCAAAAATTGCAGAACCTGCAACAAACATATCTGCACCCGCTTCCGCAATTGCACGAATATTTGCAGGTGTTACACCACCATCTACTTCTAAACGGATATCACGACCTGATGCATCAATGATTTTACGTGCTTGGCGTAATTTCTCCAAAGTCATCGGAATGAATTTTTGTCCACCAAAACCAGGGTTTACACTCATCAATAACACCTGATCAACTTTGTCCAAGACATAGTCTAAATAATGCAAAGGGGTCGCAGGGTTAAACACTAAACCTGCTTGTGCACCCCCATCTTTGATGAGCTGTAAAGAACGGTCAATATGATCCGTTGCTTCTGGGTGGAAAGTAATGATATCTGCACCCGCTTCGAGAAAATCACCAATCATGCGATCTACAGGTGAAACCATTAAATGCACATCAATCGGTGCTTTAATGCCATATTTTTTCAAAGCTTTACACACGCCTGCACCAAAAGTTAAGTTAGGTACATAGTGGTTATCCATGACATCAAAGTGCACAACATCCGCACCTGCTGCTAAAACATTGTCTACTTCTTCACCTAAACGAGCAAAATCAGCAGATAAAATAGAAGGTGCAATTAAAAATGGCTTGGACATGGATCAACCTAGCTTGAAATATGGATTTACTCAATTATAGCAAATTTCTGACTAAACTTTGCTGAAAAAGCCTGTAATCGCACATGAAACTCGACTCAGCATTGCAATAATGCAACGAAGCGTTCTATTTAAATGACAGCTTCGTACGTCATTTTTTGTTAGCTTTAAGCAAGCCAAGGAGTAAATGAGAATGAAAAGCAATACTGTTATTTTAACCCATGATGCAAAGCGCATTGCTAAACGCTTACTCAATCATTGGAAACATAAATTTGAAGTCGCTGAAACAGATGAAAAATTCAGTATTTTTATGCCTGATGCTACAGTCATTTTACATGCACAATCTGAGCGTCTCGTTGTCGATCTAGAAACAAAGCAACAAGATGACGCCCATTTACAGCATGTTATCATTGATCATTTAAATCGAATGGCACAGCAACAGTTTAGTGTTCAATGGCAACATCAGGCTTAAAATAAATGAAATGAAAGTACTCAATAAAAGAATAGCCTTTTAATTATGGCTATTTTTTCTGTTGTTTTTCAAAATCACGAACCATCTGTATGCGCTCTTGCGTTGCAGGATGTGACTCAAATACTTCAAAAATTCGATCTATTTGTGAGTCGCTCGTGCCTTCATCTGACTTTTTCTGTGCCTGTTCAGACTGTTCTTTATCATCTTTACTGTCTGTTTTTTCATATTCATCATTCAAACGCTGTAACAAGTTAGCAAAATGTGCAACTTCAATATGCTGACGATCCATCAAATTTAAAGCATATAAGTCAGCCTGCTGTTCAAATTTACGCGAGTATTTTGCACTCAACATCGCTGCTGGCAAGGAGCTAAAGAGGTCTGAGCTATCACCTGTAATCGCAATATATAATGCACTCATACCTAAACTTGATAAGCCTTGTTGTAAACTATGGCGCTCTATCAAATGTCCTTGTTCATGGGCAAGCACCCCTAAAATTTCTTGATCACTATGTGCTAACTCAACCAATTCATCTGTAACAATGATGGTATTATTCGGCAAAGCAATCGCATTTGCACCTAGACTACTGCCCTTCCTAAACAATAATTTTGCAGGGCGTCCCTCAGCAATTTTTTCAAGATATTGCTTACGAATTTGTTCTTGTTGCCCCTTTGCCAATTGACTCGGTGCAGTCAAATATTGATCAACATAGGTTTCAGCTTCATCACCTAAACGTTTCATACTGTTTTCAGGTAATTGAAACGCAATATAATGCGAAGCAGCAGGAATACCCCATTTCACTAAAGCAAAACCCAAAAAAACCACAAACACCACACTAAACAAAATCAGTGTAGGTGAACGTTCTAATTTCCAAATCGAACGATAGGCTTTTTTACCGTCTAAATGAAACCATTCAGGTAAATGATCTAAAAATTCAATACGGGCATCATCATTGAGCTCAACTGCAGGTTTAAGTTGCCCCAAAGCCCCAATCAGCTGCATATCTGCATAGCGATAATGCCGCACTAAGCGCTGATCTTCCCCATAACGTACTTGTACCGTCTGCGCATCCACGGCAAAAACTTGGGCTTGGTGTGGCTTGGACACCACACCATCATAAAAAATGACTTGTGCAGATTGTGTCATGTGGTTTTCAGCTCGTTCAGTTAAAGTGAAACATCTATATCAAAAATATCGCTAATCTCTTCTGCTAAGGCACTGTGATCCGCCTGTGCCAAATTCATCATTTGATCAGGATCATCAAGTAAAGTCAGGCTAAGTGAGTCAACCTTATAGCGATAGATACGAATTGCAGCCCATGCAGACATAAGCCCCAAAGACAAAATTTTAACGATCCAATTGGTACCAACAATCCATGCAAAACGCCATTGATTACAGTCTGTGGCAAATTTACTGTTCCCAATCACAGTATTATTCCACGTGGTGATAAAAATACGCGCACTCATCAATGGGAAAACAAACAAACCGCCCACGATATAAGCCACCCCTAACACCCCTGCAAATACTTCAGGACGAGAAAGACTACCCAAGACGCCACCAATCATGGCAGCGACCAAAATAATGCCTATAAACATAAAGGTTGGAATATAGACCGCACGCATATAATCAGGCCAATCTGCTTGTAATTTAAACTTTAGCTGTCCTGCGTATAAATGATCGATGCAATAACGCTTATATAACCAAATCAGCACAGGATAAAATAACCCCAAACTGATAATGTAAATTGCAATACATTTTAAGAATACTTTGTAGGCTTCTTTACTTGTCCCTGCAAAATAAAAACGGCTATTGGCATATTTACTATTACGTGCCGTAAAGCGCAGTGTGGCACGAATCAACCAAGGCACGGCAAGATAAAGAACAATAAAACCAATCAAGGTTGCCGTTAACGAATATTGCGAAATTGCCGAAATTGCTCCATAAATTCCCAGTGCAATCAAACGTCCAATCAGAATTTTTTTCGGTACACCTGTAAAATCAAAGCGTCGTCTAAAAAATTCAGTATTACCATAAAAGTAACGTAAACGGCGCACTTTCGCCCAAGGTGCATACAAGCTGAGCGTCACAATGGTCAGTAAAATATTTACAATCCAAATACCAAAATACTCCATCGCATCGCCATGAAATTTAAAACGGCGTACTTGAGAAAATGCTGGTGTTGGTACATTATTTTCAGATGGAAGCTCTGAGCTTTTGGTCAGGCTGAGACTTCCCTGACCTGAAAATGGTGGTGGTGTTTGTTCTTGCATCGTTTTCTCTTATTTTTAATATGTCAGTATCATCAAGACAATTCGGCAACAATATGTTTTCAATGTTAACAAAATCAGTGTATAGCGTTTTTTAATTAAAATAAATAGCCGATATTTTGTTCGAGTCATGATCGCTACAATCAATGACTCGACATTTTTTAATTACTTCTGTAATTGTGTGGCATGAAACTGCAAATGCTCATCCATAAAAGTTTGAATAAAGAAATAACCATGATCATAGCCATTCTGCATACGTAAAGTAAGTTTTTGTCCAACTTGATGACATGCACGTTGTAAGGCTTCAGGATGCAATTGACTATAAAATTGGTCATTTGTCCCTTGGTCAATGAGCACTTCAGTAAATAATGCGCCTTTGGCTAAAATTAATTGTGTTGCATCATGCTTTGCCCATTCAGCTTGGTCATGACCTAAATAATTTGAAAATGCTTTTTCCCCCCAAGGACATGCACTGGGTGCACAAATGGGTGCAAAAGCCGAAACCGATTTAAATTTTTCAGGATATTTCCACGCCAAAGTTAATGCACCATGCCCGCCCATAGAATGCCCAAAAATCCCAATTTTTTGCTTTAAAATCGGTAGTTTTTGTAACAATAAGGGATACAACTCTTCAAGCAAAAAAGCTTCCATTTGAAAGTGTTCTGCCCAAGGTTGTTGTGTTGCATTCAGATAAAATCCAGCACCTTGCCCAATGTCCCATGAATCCCCCTGCTGAACATCCTCACCACGTGGTGAGGTATCTGGGGTGATTAAGATTAAGCCCAATTGTGCAGCTAAACGCTGTGCATGTGCTTTAATAACAAACGTTTCTTCGTTACAAGTTAAACCCGCTAAATAAATTAAAGCAGGACATTTCTGCGTGGTCGCTTGTGGCGGTATAAATACCCCAAATTTACTTGGATGCTTTAAGTATTTCGAATCTGTTTGATAGATGCGTTGCTCACCCTCAAAACATTTATTTTTTTGTAATAATTCCATGGCGTATTCCCTACTGTGCGGCAACGGCAAGCGTTTGTGCTGCTTTATCGTCTGTTGATTTCACAGGTGTTGAACTCACAGCAGAAGTCACATTTTGTCGTGGAAATAAATGCTGTTCTAACTGCGGCAAGACCAATTCAATATTTTTTCCCATCACCCATTGTGGCTCAGAAGGTTCAAAACCTTGTGCACTTTCCCATTTTGCCACAGTTTCAGCAGCTTGCTGAAATGCCGCTTTCAATGAGGTTTGTTCACGCATCGCCTGATCAAAGAACGCGCGTCCAAAATAGGTGTAATCCGCTTCATTTGAACACCCAAATGAAGCACGATCTGCGGCAGAAGCCGTAATAATTAAAGTGTCTGGTGCTTGTAGTGCAGGAATAAAACTCCCTGAATAGCACGCTGAAATCACAATCACTTTCCAACGAATGCCTGATTTATCTAAAGTATCACGTAACCATTTAGGATCAACATCATTTAAATCAAGTGGGTCATTTTCCATTTCAAACTGATTTTGCAAACCATGTGAAGTCATATATAAAAATAAAACATCACTTTCACGATTCATTTGCTGACCGATACGGCGCAATGCAAGCTCCATACTGGTTTTAGATGCCAATGGAACAGTTGTACGTGTTTCAGGGTTATTAATCAGTTCAATCGAGCGTCCAAAAGTACCAAAACGTGTATCAAATTGCTCTTTAATTCGTTCAATTTCATATTTAAAAACATCTTGATAACTGACACCCGCGACACCCAAGAAATACCAATGTGTCTCAGCAAATTCACCATATTGAATTTGTTCTAATGCTTTATTTAACAGATTACTTTGCGCATAAAATGCATTTTCTGCAAAAGTAGGTGGAACTTCTTCAACTTTCCAAATCGGTTGATCTTGAATTGAGGTCTGCCAAACGACTAATGTAAACAATGTCGCTGAAATAATCAGCGCACGTTCCCACCAAGGCCATTGCAACTCACGTGCAAAAACCCAAACCACCGCCAAACTTTGCCAAACAAAAAGTACCATGAATATGATGGGCAAATAGTCATAGGTGAAATTAGGCAGATAGTCGAGTGAACCTAAAAACTGAATAAAACTTTGCAAAAATGCAATATGTGTATCTAAGACCAACCACAACAAGGCAGGCACAAGCATCAAACGAGGATTTTCCGTCCGCTGAGACAAAAAAATCCCAACAATTAACGCAATAAACGGCCATAGCGCATAACTAATTAGACCTTGCCGATTAAAAACGCCGCTCTCGCCTGCCACCAGCCAGCTAAATAATGTATTCGCACAACCACCCAAAATGCCCCAAAAAATAAGCTGTAAAATGGATGGTCGAACTATTTGTAATGCCTTACGAGACCCTAGAAACAACCAAAGTCCTGCACGTTGATTACTTTTTAAATCATGCCAAAAATTAATGGAAGGTTTGAGGTCTATCATAAAGATTCTGTAATTGCGGGTGGCTTAAATCAGCATAGCTAGTTTATGCTTGCTTAAAATATTATCAATGTATAATACGACTATATAACAATTTTTTGATGTTTTTTGAAACAGTTACCAAACTCCTTATAAGCTATCCGTTAAAATAGGCATCAAAGCGGCACGCATCTCCTTGCCATTGATGATCAGGTTGCTGGTCATTCAAAAAAACGGCGAGCCTTGGTCTTTTTACCACAACACGCTTCGCAATTGCTTGAGCTAAGACTAAAAGACGATCACCTAAATCCATTTCACCCTCTTCAGGCAATAACATGTGCAGCAATTGCATTTGTTTTTTCACTTGTGCTTGTTTCTTTACTGCTTGTTGATTTTGATCTCGTTGGGGGAACATTGGGTCTAAATACACCACATCAACGCTATTATTTTCATCAATACACTGTTGCAGATATGTATTAGAGTCTGAAAATACCAATTGAATTCTACTCACCACAGGTGCAAGAAATGGATCAGATTCACCCTGATTTTTTGCATCTTCTAATAAAGTAAATAAAATTGGATGACGCTCAATCAAAGTGACTGTTGCACCTAAGTGTGCCATGAGCAATGTATCGTGTCCTAAACCTGCTGTTGCATCAATCAGGTTAGGTTTTTCTGAAAGATTACATGCGCGAGCAATCATTTCAGATTTTAAACTCGCACGTTTGAGTCGTGGAATTTCTGCTTTCCAATCGGGCTGCATTTTCATGCCATTGGCAGATAAACTTAAGCCTAAATCATCCACACACAAGGCTAACTCAGGATGCAATCTTAAAAAACGTGCATTGATTTTTTCAACAATTTCAATATGAACAACCACTCCACGTAAAGAAAGCACAGACTGATAAGACTGTGCTTTCTCTAAAAATGTGGATTCTGTAAATAAGCGAATTTCGCTTACCATAATTTCCAACCTGTAAATGCAAACAATAAAATTAACAAACCTGATGCAATACGATACCAAGCAAATACCATCAAATCACGTTTTGCCACATAAGCAACGAGTACGCGAATACAGATCAATGCTGCAACGAAAGACACCACGAGACCAACAAAAAATACTGTCCAGTCTTGGCTTGTTTGATAAATCTGATGATTTTTTAATAGATCAAGTACACCCGCACCAACAAGTACAGGAATCCCTAAGAAGAATGAAAACTCAGTTGCAGCTTTACGTGAAACTCCGAGAATCATACCGCCAACAAGTGTTGCACCTGATCGTGACGTTCCCGGAATCAAAGCCAAGACTTGAATCAAACCAATATAAATGGCTTGTTTAATGGAAATATCTTCCACTTCTGGTGCATCCATTTTAGGCGGATTTTTTTCAACCCACCAAATGATTAAACCACCAACAATTAAACCAATTGCAACTGAAACATCATTAAACAATAATGCCTTAATGGTATCACCGAAGGTCAACCCCACAATCATAATTGGAATAGAAGCTAAAATTAAACTGATCCCAAGATGACGACCTTTAGGCTCACCAGAGAATAATCCTACTGCTGCACCCCATAATTTGCCCCAATATTCATAAATAACAGCAATAATTGCTCCCATCTGAATTGCAACGACAAATAAATCACTTTTTTCTTTCGTCCAGAAGTTCATCAATTCTGATGCCAGAATTAAATGCCCTGTACTTGAAATTGGAAGGAATTCTGTGATCCCTTCAACAATCCCCATAATGGCTGCTTTTAAGAGCAGTAAAAGATCCATATTCAATCCTAAAAATTAAGGTTTACCTTGTTCTGGAATTTTTTTCCATGCGTCATCACGCAAATAAACAGGCAATGCCAAGTCAGCACTCAACCAATGTTTTTGTTGCGCTTGTTGCCGTGCAATTGTTGCAATATCTTCAGCATTTGCAATCACACCTTGGAACTCTATTGCATCATCCTTAACTAAAGATGAACCAGAACCCACTAAGGTAAATTTTTGATACTCAGAAGCTTGCTGATAATCTAGTAATTTTTCTTCATCTACAAGTTGCATAATGTTATTTTCATCTAAACGAAAACTTGCCATATACACTTCTTTCATACGTGCATCTAATACCGCAGATACTTCAGTTAAACCATGAAAGCGATAAGCTGCCTGTGCCAAAGCTTGTAAAGTAGACACAGGAATCACAGGAATATCATTTGCCCAAGCCAATGCTTGTGTCACTGCTGCATTAATTCGTACACCGCTAAATGAGCCTGGACCACGACTAAAAGCAATTGCAGTCAAATCAGCGTTTTGTATTTGAGTTTGCTCAAAACCTTGCTCAATCATGGGCAAAATGGTTTGAGTTTGTGCTTTCGCTCGCGTATCAAGTTGAAAAAAAAGTGTTTTTGTTTCATCAACAATTGAAACGGAACACTGCTCATTGGCAGTTTCCAATGCCAGCAATTTCATGCACAACCTAATCAGTCTTAAAAATGTTGACTATGATACTCCACTCATATCATTCATGCGACTATTTCCCATCACATTCCGACATGCAAAATACACAAATGCCAAGGATCAACTTGGCTAAAATGAGCTTAAAAATTCAAATTAAAAATGCACTTCTTCTAAATCTATAAAATTTTGAAAATGCTCAGCATAATGCATTGCACTCATTTTCAAACGCACTTCGGCTTGTGCATCCAAGGTTTTAACCACACGTGCAGGCGAACCAACCACCAAAGAATTATCAGGAATCACTTTACCTTCAGGAACCAATGCATTTGCTCCCACAATGCAATTTTTCCCAATCACTGCATGATTCAAAACCACAGCATTAATACCAATGAGGCTATTATCACCAATAGTACAACCATGCAGCATGGCTTGATGTCCAATTGTGACATACTCTCCTACCGTGAGTTCAATCCCTGCATCTGTATGTAACACAGCATTTTCTTGCACATTGCTAAAGTTCCCAATATGAATTTTAGCATTATCAGCACGAACCACCGCCCCAAACCAAACACTGACTCTTTGTCCAAGTTCCACTTGACCAATCACAGTTGCATTATCAGCAACCCAACCATCAAATGGCACTTGCAACGCTTTTGGTGAATGTCCTTTAAATTTATACATCATGGTGAATCTTCCTATGCCGATGCACTTGTCTTAAAATTCTATTTTTTATTCATCATTTTGGAATGAAAGTTTGGCGAATTTAATAAAAATGGCCAATTTTTTTGATAGTCCAAACCATATTGAAATAATGATATTAAAATACGGGCAGTTAAGCCCCAAACGATCTCATTTTCAACTCTTAAACTCGGAAAATAAACCGACTGATGCGCCAAACGTACTTCATATGGGATGGGTTGAGATTCCATTAATTTTTTCAGCGGTGCATAAAAAATACGATCAATCTCAGTGGGTTGTGCAATTAAATTGATATCAGGTGGAATCAAACCCACTACAGGCTTAACCGTCATTCCGTTACGTGCCCGCTCCATGGGTAAATCACCGAGCAAAGTCACTTGAAAAGGGCTCAAAGCTGTTTCTTCCCATGCTTCACGTAAAGCCACCACGATATTACTGGTATCATTTGGATCCCGTTTTCCACCCGGGAAAGATACCTCACCTGCATGATTATTTAAATATACAGAACGGCGGGTTAATAAAATTTTAGGATCTTTTTCATGGGTAATGGCGATTAACACAGCAGCTTGAGCAGGATACGTCCTTTTTGCAAAACGTAATCGTTGTTGCAATACCTGTGTTAATAATTGCTCCTGCATAATCCCTCACTTGGCTGTTTTTGTTATTTTTACATCATATATGAAATTTTATACAGAAGGTTATAAATGATGCGAAAGTACTAAAATTCAGTTATGCTGAGTTATCTTTTTATTTCAATCAAGCCTATGCATTTTTGTACAGCCTGTGGGCATACAACAATAGATAAAATTCCCTTGGGTGATCATCAAGTCAGAAAGGTCTGTACCCATTGTGGTACGATTCATTATGTCAATCCCAAAGTGATTTGTGGTGCACTCGCCCTTTGGGAAAATAAAGTGCTCTTGTGTCGTAGAGCAATTGAACCACGCTATGGTTTATGGACACTTCCTGCTGGTTATATGGAATTGTTTGAAACCATGGAACAAGGTGCAGCACGCGAAACACGTGAAGAATCTGAAGCCGAAATTGACATTGAACAGCTCTATTGTATGTACAATATCCCGCGAATTGGGCAAATCTATGTCTTATTCAAAGGCAATATCATTGATGGACAATTTGGTGCAGGTGAAGAAACCATCGAGAGCCGTTTGTTTGAAGAAAAAGATATTCCTTGGAATGAACTCGCCTTTCCAAGTGTAGAACGGACTTTACGCCACTATTTTGCAGATCGTCAAAAGAATGTATTCCCAACGCATTTAGAAACTTTAGGCACACGCTTAGACCATACAGGCTAATGATATAAATAATCTTAAACTATAAAAAACCATCTTTAAAGATGGTTTTTTTATTTCAACCAATAGATAGATTATTGCTTAGTTTTAATTTGATAGCAGCTTGGTAATTCAACTTGTAAGCTACCAAAAGTGCGTTTTGCCAACGCTTTTTGCGCATCATTTACTTTATCTTTATTGGCTGCATTATAGATAGTTTGATACACAGCTTGCATATTTGCCCATTGTGCTTCAATCGCCTGATTACCATTCCAACCAGTAATATTAATACCGCGAGCGGTAGTTCCATCGACCAATAAGTTTTGTAAATTTAAACGTACACCACCTGGTACTAATGTATTGTCATCTGTAATCGATGCTCCCGGCAAATAAATAATTGCATCATTTAACCCGACCAATGCACCATCAATATTACCAAAGATTGGATTCGCTAAAATCATACGAATGGTAATCGACTTATCTGGAACAGTCGTGGTGTAGTTTGCCGCACCTGTAGTCCCAATTCGATATTGCTGCACACCATCATCATCTTTATAAGTTGATGGATTGATATTATTACATTTATCAGAAGTCAAATTATTTGCTGTAGGATTTGCCCCGATATTGGTACGAATATCACCATTTTCATCAATCACAATCCCTAATTTCACAGGTGCGACGCTCTTATCCTCAAAATTAAAGATAATATTTGCATACAATGGGAAAATATATTTCTGTCCCTTTTTCACCGTATTTACTGTACGGAAAACTTTATTGGTTAAATAGGTTGCAGGATTAGATTTATAGATATCAATAGTACCTGTAAAGTTTTCACTCCCGTGTGTTTGGCGCCATTCGCCATACACGGTTTTATCAGTAGGTGCTTTATCTATACGTAAAATTCGCTTGTACATATCTGCTGTACCCGCAATATTAGTTCCATTGACTAGAGTACCTTGTACCAGCTGTAAATTATCAGTTGTACTATTCGCAGCTTTGAAAATAAATGGTTGAGTAATTTTATTATTAAATTCATTCAGTAATGCATCTTGTGCATCTGCATTTAATTTCTTCGGTTCAACTTGTGTCAAAAGTGCATATTTTAATAATGATTCACTACCTGTTGGTAATGAATCCTTCACTGTAGGAACACCCATCCACTGTATTGTATAGCCTGTACTATAGCCATCACGCGTCGTGAGTAAGTACATATTGGCAATGGTTTCCTTTTTACTATTACTTGTACTCTTACCACTAAAACCACGAATATCAATGTTTACTTTCTCATTCGTAAAATATAAGAAATTTGTAGTGTAAATACCGACCTGATTTTGTTTAATTAAACGTGCTGCGGCTTGTTGTGCCGATGTCTCTGTAATTGTAGAAGCATCTAACCATGGTTTAATGAGAGCAAGATACGTCCCATCCTTAAAGTTTTGTGCAGTCACATCTGACTGAATATTTTTTAAATCTTCTTTTAAATCTTTTGATAATGTCACAGGCTGAATATCACCTTCAACAGCATCTATATCTTGCTGAATTCCTGCAGTTTGCAAGATACGAACCAATGCCGTTAAGACTCTAAAGGTTTCATCATTACCATTTGCACTGCTAATGCCTTTTCCTGTTAAACCACTTGCCATGTCCATCAAGCTAATTTGCGCAGGCTGACCATTCACCTTTAATGGACGTATCTTCGCTAAATCCACAGTACCCAATTCAATTTTTCGAGCAGATTGTGCACCTTGAATATAGAAATTTACTTTATCGCCAGATGGACAAGCACCCATTGCCACACTACTCACGATTTCAGTGACAAAATGATTGTTCTTATCGCTACTACAATCAAAATTTAAACCTGCAACAGGATAATCCACCACAAAAGATTGACATTTGTTATCAACCATATCTTCACAACCATTGGTTGAGGTTGTAACACCTTTATTTGGGTCTTCGTGAATCGTAGCACTTTCACCACCCCCACATGCCGTTAGTGCAGCCATTAAGCCTGTTAAAGCAAAGGGTAATATTATGTTCTTGTTCATGGTTGACGATCCTTACTGAATAACACTCAGTTTAATTTGTCCTTGATTTGTTAATTCATGATTTTGAATATCAATCGCTTGCGAAAGAGGTGTCATAAATAAATAATGTGCTGAATCTGGTTTCTTGAGCACACCTTCAAGCGATGCATAATGTGTTGAACTTTCATTTTGTTCTTCATTCTTAAATCCACTCACACCTTCAACTACACAACCTTTTTCATCTAAAAATACCGCTAAAGGCCAGTAGTAACTTGGTTTTTTCTGTGAAGAAGCAAAAGAGGAAAACAAAATATTTTGAATCGCGGGGTCTAATTTCACCACTTCATAAGAAAAGTTTTCCTTAATCGGTGCAACTGGGAAAAAACTCACTTCTTGATTCTTCATGGACATTGTTTTGGCTTTATCCATTTTTTTACCTGTAAAACATGCTTGTTCTAACGTTTTTACAACTTCTTCTTTAGGTAAACGATAATATGTTGTTGCAAGTACAATTGGATTATGCTCTAAAGGCTTAGGCTGTCGAATACGATCAAGTAAACTTTTACTCAACCCTTTTTGCCGCTCAACCGTTTCAAAACGTCCTCCTGTCATCCCCCCTGTTTCAGGCATGACATAAAAGCGTTTTTTGCCTTCTAAATTAAATTCATGCTCTTCCAAATATTCATTATTGACATATTGAACACCGTCAATTTCAGTAATATTACGATTCGGATTTGCGCTCTCTTCAACTTTTTTTAGATCATCTACTGTTTTTGTACCTTGCTGTACCTCTTGTTTTGGAACTAAAATGGTTGTTGCCTTTTCAGAAACAGGACTTGCTATTATTGTTTCAGGTGCCTCTCTTTGCTGAGGTGATGGTTGAGTTTGTATTTTCTGCTTAATTTGGCTTGGCATCATTTCAACGGATTGCAGCGGCTCTTGTTGCGTAACTGCAACTGGTGATAACACAATATGAGAATTTGGAGCACGCTCGTTATTTTGCAAAACAACCTCAGGTTTTTCTATAATCTGTGGAGGCTGTTTCGGTTGTACAGTAAGCGTAGGTGAAACGGTTTGCGTTTGGGGCACTATTTGTGGTGTTTGCACTACCGTAGCATTATTTTTTTGCTCAGCCTGAACTTTTATTTTTTCCTTTTTTTCAGTTTCAATCGTTTTTTGGACCACCATAGGTCGTCCATCAGGTCCGATAATCGTATAGAAATTAGCAGCATAAGTGACAGGAACAATACTCATTGCTAAAAATATTAAAGTTAATCTCATACTGCTATTCCCTTATTCTGCAATGACCTTACCATCTTGTTCTATAGTTCAAACCTAAAATAGTCACTTTCGTATTGGTTTTTACATTTAATCCTGCATAAGGGTTTAAAATCAGATTATCTACCCCACATGCATTTGACATCGAGCTTGAGCAGGCAGGAATATTGTCTCGGCTACGCAAAAAACCCACAGATAAATCGATATCAGTATCTTCATCAAAACGATACCCTAAGCCTAAACCAAACAATTGCGCATTATTAATTGGGACTAAACTATTACGCTTATCATCTGGAATTGCACTTGCACGTGGCTCATAACCTGCTCGGAGCTTCAAACGATCTGTTGCTGAATATTCAACACCAACTCCCCAACTCCATGGTGATTTAAAGCCTAAAGGCACAGATAATGAACTATCCGAAACTTCATTCGACAATAATTTTGCAATTTTAAGTGCAGAGATTTGGCGGTCAAACTCAAATTGGAATTTCTCCCACGCTTTAAAATCTGTCCAACCTAGATCAAAGTTCACTTGTAAGTCAGGTAATACTTTATATTTAATACCCGCTTGGAAATGTGCAGGATATTCTAAATCCATCGCAATCAAGCCTGATTCAGTTGGTGGAATATAGCCTGGGAAACCTAAAATTGCTGCTAAAATTTGTCCTGTTGCAGATGAGTTCAACCCTTTAATTAACTCTCTCGGTGCATTGGCAGTATCAATAAAATACTTTCCTTTCATCCGCATTTTAGCTGCGCTTTGATAGACCATCCCGAAGCCAAATTCTTCAGTTGGCTCCCAAAGCATACCTAAGTTATAACTTGGACTTAAACTTTGTTCTAATGAAACTTCCATTGCAGCAAACTTATTAAATGGACTGACCGCTTCATTTGCATTACATAGACCAAATAAAAGTAGGTCAGTAATCACATTAGAGTTTTCTCTAAAAGGTGCGCAAACAGCTTCATCCACCATACGCAATACCCCGACCATTTCATTCGGGAAACGTAAATCAGTTTTTAAAGCAACCGCATTATATGACATCCCAATCGACGCCCCAATCGACAGCTCATCATTAACTTCATACGCAATCGAAGGCGACAAATAGGTAATACGCTCAATGGCAACTTGCTGTCCCATAAAGTTTCCAGGATTGCCATTTTCTGAACCAAAACCCGCCACCATAGGTGCATAAACGGCTGTTGCGTATGTTAATTTTGAACCTGGTGGATTATAAGAGACGCCTCCCGTAGGTGCTAAAACAGGCCAACCTGGACCTAAGTCCACCACCTTTTTTAAAATTGGGACATATAAACTTGCATATTCAACATCACCACTCACTGACCCTTTATAATCTGTACATAAATTTGACGGATTATCAGGTGCATCATTACAAATTAAGGGGTCATCAGAATAACCAAAAACGTTATAACCATCTGGCGCAGAAAATTCTTTTTGTATATCAAAGTTCGCAACAATCCCTTGAACATCCGTTTGCAAACCTTTTAACTTTGTCAATGCAGCAGGGTTAAAGTGAATTGCACTAATCCCTGGTGGATCCGCAGTGACTGCATTTCCCATAGATAAAGAACGAATATCAACAGATAAGTTTAAACCTAAATGTGCAAAGACTTGTGTTGAACAACCCGTTAAAAAAATAGCAGTCACTAACGGGCGTAAGCGTGGGTATTTCATACCAGCTCTCCATTAGCTTGCTTTTTTCTTACCAAAACCTAAAATATCAAGTGGGAATGATAAACCTAAAGAAATGTCAGGTGAATCTTCCGTTAAACCAATTCCTAAAGTACCATTCACAATCGTTTCAGGCGATACACGTACCCCTAATGCAATTGAAAACATACCACTTGATTGATCAGCGGCTTTATAAGACTCGCCATTTGTATATGTAAATGATGTATTTGTATTAAAGGTTTGCTGATATGACATGGTCATCGAGACATCATAGTTAAATGAATAAGCAAAACCAAATGAGAAGCCACCTGTAATACCTGGTTCAAACTCATCTAAAATACGGGGGCCTGCATCACCACCACCACGGACTTGATTTAGACCTGTCTCTTTAAAACCATAATTTCCTGAAATTGAAGCAAATAATACCACTGGGTCGATATATTTACGGGTACTTGCACCAACACCTACAGAGTAATAACCTTTACCTGTAGATAAATCAGTGGTTGGATTAATTTCGTATGGACTATCACCCGTTTTGGTCGAAACATTACCAAATAAAATAAGAGGCAAACGTCCTGCTTTTAATGGGAAAGGCTCCCAACGTGCCCCTAAATTAATATCTCCCAAACCTGCTGCTGTTGTATCTTTAATATTATCCGACTTTGCAACGAAAGGAAGAGAAGCACTAAAAGTTAAATTATCCAATACACCATACTGCGCAGTAAAGGTATTGGTAATGGTATGACTCGCATCTTCATCCACACGTAGTTGATACAAATCACCATCATTCATTGCAGCATTGATTTGTTGATCACGATAATAAGAATAATCTAAATCATAAAACGCTGAAAATTCACCTTTTTTAATCAAAGAATATTGGCGTTCATTCGAGGTAAATACTTCTTGTAAATTGGTTTCTTGTGTTGCATCACCTTCTTTTTGCTGTAAAGCACTTGCAGCTTGCGAACCAGCAGGCGGCACTAAGGATGGCGTTGCGTCTTTATCAACTTCTACAGCGGGTTGAGATGCGGCTTCGACTGCTACAGGCTCAGCAGCTGTAGTATTTGCTGCATCTACTGTAGCATCAGATTCATCTACGACTTGACCGACATTTTGAGCGGCTTCAGTTGTATCTGTGACCTTTTCTGAAGTTTCCGCAGCATATACTCCACCAATCGCAAGTTGAATACTAACGGCTAGTAAAGTTCGTCTCATCCAATGATTATTCATTTTATTCCTACCTAAAAGTGTGATTATTCGATTTTTTCTAATCTGCTTTTACTTACGTTTATAATATAGTCGCATGAATGATGTAATTGGCTGACCTTTGGTATCTGAATTATCACCACGGTCAATTACTCGACGCATCGTAGATGCTTTATCTGCAATTTTATTAATATAATCATACGAATACTGTGCATCAACCAAAGCATATCTATTAATTGTTGCATCCTCAACATGCCTTAAATCCGCATCTTGTAGTGCTAAAAATTCCTTTTGTTGATCTTTGGGAACATTAATTAAGAATAATGTATTATTTTCCCAAATTTCTTTAAAACGCTCTTGATCGAAACTGATATTCCCTAAAGCAGGATCAGCAACGTAAACACGCCCATTCTTATATGCTTTAAAAACCACGAAATGTTTAAAGCCCGCATAAGAAATCGGGACAATTGCCGGTTGTTGTTGCTTCACCAAATCAGAAAACTCGCCCCTATAACCACCACTTTCAAAACCAATAGCAGTCACAAAACGCTTCATATCGAGCAATGAAAAGCTGCGGCGCTCAATAATACGATTATATTCACCATATCGCAATAAACCTTCCATGGTCTGCTGCTCAGTCAAACTCGTTCCTACATAACCATTTAATAATGTGGTTAAGGCTGCAGAACCACAACTATAATCATAGGCTTGACGTACAATGCCTCTAAATTGATTCTCTAAAGCAGGTTTAATTTGAACCATCTCACGATGATTTCGAGAGAAGGAAGCATTACGAGGGTCAGCAAGCTCTGTATAATACACAGCATCAGTAGGTTTTTCTTTAATGTCTAATGCATGGCTGGCAAAATAGTAAATTAGTGCCGAACCTAAAGTAATCTCTAACATATTTTTGAACTGTTCAAGTATCGGCAATAAACTGCCCGAAGTGTTAATTTTATTTTTAGAGTGAACACTCTACTTCCATGTACCTTTAAGATACCTATTTTTTCAGAAAAAGATAGCTTTTTTTTACTTTTGTTTGATTTTGCCATTTGAATAAAAAAAACGCGTGATATTCACGCGTCTTTTTTCAAATCAGATCAACTTAGTGACCAGAGATTTTGATTACAGCACCAACACCAGCACTGTTCGTAATTTTCATACCAGAGATTGCAACATCACCAATTGAACCAGAACCGGTACCTGTACCTAGAGTTGCTGGATTACCACCTGTAGGTGCAACAAATCCAGTACCACCACCTAATACAACTTGTTTGATATAAATATCTGTACCTGTTGCATTTTTAAGTGCAGTGATTGCTAAACCTTCTGGCTTAACAGCGACATCTGCATCCATCGCAAGATCAGCACTACCATTGTCATTAACTTTAATACCACCTAGTGAAATGTAACCACCAGCAGCAGCATCTTTAATTGCCAAGTTATTAATTGACAAACCACCAATCATAGAACCATTCAATTTAATCATCGCACCTTGAGGTGTGTTACCTAACTGAATATTTGCACTTAATTTACCCGTAGTTAAAGATAAACCACTTAAAATTTCCGCAGAAGCTGTACCTACTTTATAAGCACCAGCAGTACCAGTAGCATCATTTACTTCAATTTTACCTAAAGAAATATTCAAACCACCAACGTTAGCAGCAACATTTAAGAAAGGTTTTGCAGGTGTACCAGTACCACCATCTGTATCAATAACAAGATCAGCTAAGTTACCTGTTGTTAATGCTGATGTAGCACTTTTCGTTAACACTACATTATTTAAAGTAATTGCACCTGCTTTACCAGCTGTAGTTGTTGGAGGTGTACCTGCAGTTGTTGGTAAGCCATCACCATCAAAAACATGAAGTTTTGCAATATCAACTTTAGAAATATCAATACCAATCGAAATACCGTCTTGACCTGTTGCAGCGCTTAATGCAGCATCATCCATCGCTTGCATTGCCATTGCATTTGAACTTACAGCTACAGCAGAAACTAAAGCAACTTTAGTAAATAATTTCATTTGTACTCTCCCAAGAGCATTTTTTTTCATTTTTAACCACTCGCCGCAGTCTCACGTTGTTTTTATTTTTTTACAACAGAAACTTTCTTCCTTGAGTAGTCCGATTTGCCCTATTAAATTAACCTTATGTTATTTTTTGTTCAATAGTTGTCTGCTAAAAAGTTAAAGTTCCCGATAAGCGGTATTTTTGTGACCGAGTGTACAAAAAATATCGTATAATCTCATTAACCGTTTTATTAGTTGACAAGATGCTAACTCAATCTATTTTCTGCAAAAATTTAGATATCACAGATTTAACACCCGCTGTTATTTTACAAAAACTGAATGATCTATTGGGTTGTGTTTATTTAGAAAATAATCATCAACCTATCATTGCCGTTTTACCTGTTCAGTATGTTATAAAACAAGCGGGACAATATAGCATTTATGAACGAACCACTCATTTTGAGTACCTTCTCACAGGTAGTATTTTAAATATTAAAAACTTTATCAATTTTAAAAATATAAATACAAACTCATCTGATAACAAACAATTTAATGGCGGATATATTGGATTTATTGATTATAATTTATCCGCCCAACTTCATATTAATAATCAATTAAAATCACAGCCAAATTTATTTTTAGGTCAATATGAAAGTTATTTAAAATACATTCAGGGAAAATGGATTTTTTATAGTCCCGAAGAAAATGCAGCACATATTTTTGACATTATTCAAGCTAAATTAAACTCTCAGCAAAAACATATTCATGCATTTAAATTAATGCAGAGCTGCCAAGCAAGATGGTCAAAACAACAATATAATCAAAATTTTAATAAGATACATGATTATATTAAAGCAGGTGATTGTTATCAAATTAATCTTACACAAGAGTTTAAAGCTAAAGCTCAAGGTCGTTTAATTGATACAGCTGATCATTTTTGGACATTAACTCATGCACCTTATTCTGGTTATTTAAAAATCAATGAGTTTGAATTATTAAGTTGTTCCCCTGAATTATTTATTGATTTTGAATCCCATCGAAAAATCATAACCAAACCCATTAAAGGTACGATGCCACGCTATGATGATCCAATATTAGACGAACAATCAAAAAACACCTTAATACATTCACAAAAAGATCAGGCTGAAAATGTCATGATTGTCGATTTATTGCGTAATGATCTGAGTGTTTATGCTGAAACAGGTACAGTAAAAACCCCTAAACTGTTTAATATTGAATCTTTTAATCAAGTGCACCATATGGTCAGTGAAGTCACTGCAACCTTAAAAAATGATGTTAATCCCTTTGATATGTTGCTATCTGCGCTTCCAGGAGGGTCCATTACAGGTGCCCCTAAAATTCGTGCCATGCAAATCATTGAAGAACTCGAAGGTGCACCACGTGGGGCATATTGTGGTTCAATGGGTTATTTTAATTTTGATGGCACAGGCTCTTGGAACATCTTGATTCGTACAGTTCAAAAATATCAAGAAGATGTATCTTTATGGGCAGGCGGTGGCATCACAATCGCATCCGATTGTGATGCTGAATATCAGGAATGTTTTGACAAAGTTTCTGCGATGCTCGATCTACTGAATACATGGTATACACCTGAATCTTAAAATAAAAAAGCGAATCCTGGGATTCGCTTTTTTATTGTAATAAAAGTTTTAGGAAGCCTTAAACTTCAAGCTAAAATATCTTTTTTTAACGTATCGACTAAGCGTTGATTTTGTTCATCCGTACCAATGGTGATACGTAAAAATTGGTTGATGCGTGGTTTATTGAAATAACGCACAATAATACCTTGTTCACGCAATTTGCCTGCTAATTCGCCCGCATCTTTCGTTGGCAAAGATGCAAAAATAAAGTTCGCACTTGAAGGGAGAACCTTAAAGCCAATTTCAACCAATTGAGCCGTCAATTTCTCACGACTATCGATGACTTTTTGATTTTGTTGTTCAAAATAAGCTTGATCCTCAAATGATGCCACAGCCGCAGCGATAGCAAAGCGATCAATCGGATAGGAGTTAAAACTATTTTTAACTGCTTCAAGTGCTGCAATCAAATGCGGTTGTGCAATGGCAAAACCAACTCGCAATCCTGCCAATGAACGTGATTTAGACGTTGTTTGGCATACCACTAAGTTTTCGTACTTTTCAACTAAACTTACCGCAGATTCTGCACCAAAATCTACATAAGCTTCATCAATCAAAACCACTGAATCAGGATTTGCTTGTAGAACTTCTTCAATTGCAGATAATCCTAATGCAATACTGGTTGGTGCATTGGGATTAGTAATGATAATGCCACCATTCGGTTGCTTATAATCATCTACAACAATTTCAAAATCATCATTTAAAGGCAAAATTTTAGTATTCGTTGCAATACCAAAAAACTGACTATAAACAGGATAAAAACTATAGGTAATATCTGGATATAAAATCGGTTTATCTTGCACAAAAAATGCTTTAAAAATATGTGCTAAGACTTCATCCGAGCCATTTCCAACAAAGACATTTGAAATATCGACATGTTGTTGATTTGCGATAGCTTGTTTTAGTGCTGTTGCATCAGGATCTGGATATAAACGTAAGGCATCCGCTGAATTTTCCAATACCGCTTGCACTGCAGCAACTACTTTTGGTGATGGCGGGTATGGATTTTCATTGGTATTCAATTTTAAAATATTTTGAATTTTTGGTTGTTCACCAGGCGTATACGGCTCTAGCTCACGTACGTCAGGACTCCAAAAACGCATTTGTTCAGAGGTAATATTTGGCATTTTATTTTCTCTATGTTCCCTCTCCTCTTGCGTAGCTTCGCTACTCATCCTAAAGGGACAGGAACACTCAATACTTCATTATTTAGGTAATAACTTATTTATAACGATAACGTGCAGATCTCGCGTGTGCATCCAAGTTTTCTTGCTGCGCAAGAATATCTGCAGTTTTGGCTAAAGTTTTCACACCTTGCTCAGAACACATGATCAAGCTTGAACGCTTTTGGAAATCATATACTCCCAATGGTGAAGAAAAACGTGCTGTACCAGATGTTGGTAATACATGGTTTGGCCCTGCACAGTAATCACCAATCGCTTCAGGCGTATAACGCCCCATAAAGATCGCACCTGCATGGCGAATGCTTTCTGACATTAGTTCAGCTTCATCTAGACAGAGCATCAAATGTTCAGGTGCAACTTGGTTAATCAGCTCCGCACCTTCAGCTCGGTCTTTCACGAGAACCAATGCACCACGGTTTTCAATCGATGTGCGTGCAATATCGGCCTTTGGTAATGCTTCTAAATGCTTTTCAATCCATTGCCCAACTTCAGTTAAAAGTTGTTCATCAGGTGTAATGAATACTGCTTGCGCAACTGTGTCATGCTCAGCTTGCGACAATAAATCCATGGCCAACCATTCAGCGTTATTTTTACCTTCCGCATAGACTAAAATCTCAGAAGGCCCTGCAATCATGTCAATACCAACTTGACCAAACACGGCACGTTTTGCCGCAGCCACAAAGCGGTTTCCTGGCCCTGTGATTTTATCCACTTGAGGAATAGTTTCAGTACCGTAAGCGAGTGCAGCAACTGCTTGTGCTCCACCTATAGTAAATACACGATGCACACCTGCAAGATATGCTGCAGCCAATACTAATGGATTTAAATCTCCATTTGGTGCTGGAACCACCATGATAATTTCTTGCACACCTGCTACATGTGCAGGTACAGCATTCATAAGCACTGAAGATGGATAAGAAGCCAAACCGCCAGGGACATAAATACCCACACGATCTAAAGGTGTAACTTTTTGACCGAGTGTATTACCCAAAGCATCGACATAAGTCCAACCATCTTGCTTTTGGGCTTGGTGGAATTCACGTACACGATTAGCAGCCATTTCCAAAGCTTCACGTACTTCAGTACTTAAACCTTCAAATGCAGCCTTAAGTTGCTCTTGTGACAGTTCTAAATCTGAAAATTGATGCGCTGGATGTCGATCGAACTGTTGAGTGAGTTTCAGTACATGTGCATCACCATGTTGGCGTACATCTGCAATAATTTGGTCTACTGTTTTTAAAAGCTCAGGATCACTCACTGTTTCAAAAGCCAACAAATCAGCAAAGACTTGTTTGAAGTTCTGCTCTTGAGTCGATAAACGGCGCATCTATTTACCCACAAGGTTAATTAGTAAAGATTTAGTTTACCTTGTTTTAGGTGATTTGTGGGTAAGGATTCATCATGAAAATAAGGAATGTGACAGGAAAATGCTTTTCATTAAATAGGAAATATCTATTTCTATTAAAATTATGCATGCGTATCAGGATGATCTCTTTCATCTTCTGAATACATTCACCACTTCAAAGCATCATACCTTCCAACAATAACAGATGAGTTCAATGAAAATGACCACTTTATTTCATCTTCATAAGTGTTTAAAACAATAAAAAACCGCCCTTTTGGACGGTCATTTACACTTAAATCTATTTAAGCTTTTTTCGCATTTTCACGTTCTTCAACAGCTTTTTCAAGTTGTGCAAGAATTGGATTTAACAACGTCTGTTTACGTTTAAAGCTAGCTTTATTGACAATCAAGCGTGAAGATACTTTGCAAATCTCTTCCAAAGGCTCTAAACCATTGGCACGTAAAGTATTTCCTGTATCCACCACATCGACGATGTAATCACCTAAACCGACCAGTGGGGCTAATTCCATTGAGCCGTAAAGTTTAATCACATCCACTTGCTCACCTAAGCTTGCATAGTATTGACGAGTTAAGTTGACATATTTAGTGGCAATTTTTAAACGACCTTTCGGACGAACCATGCCAACTTTACCCGCTGTCATTAACTTACAGTTGGCAATTTTTAAATCTAATGGTTCATACACATTTTGCGCGCCATGCTCCATCAATACATCTTTACCTGCAACACCAATATCCGCTGCACCATTTTCGACATAAGTCGGTACATCAGAAGCACGTAAAATCAAGATACGCACTTGTTTATGGGTCGTTGGAAAAATTAACTTACGAGATTTATCAGGATCTTCCAATAAGTTAATTCCAGCTGTTTCAAGTAAAGGCAATGTCTCTTTTAAAATACGACCTTTACTCAATGCTAAAGTTAAACCATGATCAAAATTACCCATGACGTCAAAGTTTGGATCATCGTTTCTCATATCGCTCATTAACTTACTCGCTCACTCGCTTAATTTGGACACCCAGAGCTTGCAATTTTGCTTCAATATTCTCATAGCCACGATCGATGTGATAAATACGATCAATTGTGGTTTCACCTTCAGCAACTAAAGCTGCTAAAACTAAAGAAAATGAAGCACGCAAGTCTGTTGCCATCACAGGTGCTGCAGATAATTTTTCCACACCCGTGACTACAGCATCATTACCTTCGACCTGAATATTTGCACCCATACGTGCCAACTCAGGCACATGCATAAAACGATTTTCAAAAATCGTTTCTGAAATTGTTGCAAAACCACGACCAATCGCATTGACTGCCATGATCTGTGCTTGCATATCTGTTGGAAAATCTGGATGCGGCAAAGTCCGAAAGCTCACCGCTTTTGGACGTTTACCCATCATATCCAATTCGATCCAATCATCACCACGGGTCACTTCTGCGCCCATTTCTTCAAACTTGTCTAATACAGCTTCAAGTAGGTTTGGATCTGTATGTGTGGTTTTTACCTTACCGCCTGTAATTGCAGCAGCAGCTAAATATGAACCTGTTTCAATACGATCAGCAACCACTGAATACTCACAACCATGTAGGCTTTCAACGCCCGTCACGACTAAAGTATCTGTGTCTAAACCTTCAATTTTCGCACCCATTTTAATAAGCATTTGTGCAAGGTCTGTGATTTCAGGTTCACGTGCCGCATTACGAATCGTCGTTACACCATCTGCAAGCACTGCAGCAGTGAGGATATTTTCCGTCCCCCCCACAGTCACCATATCAAAGATAACTTCACCACCTTTTAAACGACCGTCAACACTCGCGATGACATAGCCATTTTCAACCTCAATGTGTGCACCTAAAGCTTCTAATGCTTTTAAATGCTGGTCGACAGGGCGTGAACCGATCGCGCATCCGCCTGGCAATGAAACTTTCGCACTACCATAACGTGCCAATAATGGACCGAGCACCAAAATTGATGCACGCATCGTTTTAACCAATTCATAAGGTGCAAACTGATTATCTAAAGTAGACGTGTCTGCAATAACCGTTTCGCCTTCATAGCTCATGGTAATACCTAAACCACTGATTAACTTAACCAATGTTCTCACATCTTTTAGATTTGGAACATTTTTGAGCGTAATAGGGGTATCAGCAAGAATCATTGCCGCCAACAAAGGTAAAGCTGCATTTTTCGCACCAGAAATACGCACTTCACCTTCAATCTTTGCACCACCTTGAATGACAAATTTATCCATTGACGCTTAAGCTCCAAACATACTGGCTTTGCGCCATTCTTCTTTAGTCATTGCACGAATAGTTACAGCATGTACTTCACCACTCGCAATATAAGAATTGAGCGGTTGATAAACAGTTTGTTGACGAGCAACTGGGCGTTTACCTTCAAATTGCTCATCGACAATACGTAGATCAAACTTACCTGCTTGTCCACTGACAGCGACTTCAGCATCAGGAAAAGCTGCTTTAAGGATTTCAGTGAGCTGTTCACTATTCATGGCATCGACCTCATTATAGGACTGTCAGTGTAAAAACCGAGTATTTTACTATAAACTCATCAAAATAATTCATTATCTTGTACAAAAATTATTGATAAAAAAAAGAGGTCTTTTTCAACCTCTTTTGCAAGTGAATATATTGATCATTCTGCAATCAAAATAGGTGAATAATCGAGCTGCATTTTACGATGTCGCTGCAATTGTTTTTTTAATTTTTCAGTTAATTTTTTAATAGAAGTATACATATCATCTGCTGTTGCTTGCGCAAATAACTCTACGCCAGGTAAACGCACAATTGCCTCAGCGATATGATTGGCACTGCCTTTTTTAGAGATTTTGTCTAATTGGTGATCTTTACTCAGTTTGACTTGCATACTATTCACTTGATCAAGATGCTTCACCATCTGAGCAAATTTCCCACGAATATCATCCTCAATCGCGGGTGTAATACTTAAATGATGTCCACGAATTGTAATTTGCATAATTATAACCCTCTCCTTACCAAAGGATGTGACACGTCATAGCCGAAATGATCGAATGACAGAATTCACTTAGGAAAATTCTGCGTTTATTACATCATGCAATCATTTAGGCTACTCCAAAACTAAAAAAGAGATTCATTATTTTCGTCAAATCGTCATAATGAATCTCTAGAATAGTCACATTTTTAAATTTAGATCAAGACTTTTCGATCAGAAGATGATGGAATATTTAAAGATTCACGATACTTTGCAACTGTCCTACGTGCTACATCGATCCCATCCTCTTTCAACATATTTGCAATTGTATTATCAGACAAAGGCTTACGTGGATTTTCTTCGGCAACTAATTTTTTAATTTTTGCTCGAATCGCAGTAGAAGATGCCTCGCCACCCGAAGTCGTCCCTACATGACTTGAAAAGAAATATTTCAACTCAAATAAACCCCGAGGCGTAAGCAGGTACTTATTGGTCGTGACACGAGATACCGTAGACTCATGCAACTCTACTTCCTCTGCCACATCACGCAGTACCAAAGGTTTCATCCCTTCTGCACCAATTTCCAAAAACTCACGTTGATGTTGCACGATACAACTTGCAACTTTTAATAAAGTCTTATGACGTTCATCTACACTTTTAATAAAGTTTTTCGCTTCCAACATTTGATTGCGTAAATATTGATTATCATCACTTTGATCAGCACGCTTAATCATACCTGAATAGAATGAATTAATTCGCAACTTAGGCAAAATGTCAGGATTCAACTGCACATGCCAATGCCCATTTTTTTTTGATACAACAACATCAGGAATTTGATAATCTGAATCTTTTTCGGCAAACTCTGCCCCTGGATAAGCTTTTAAAGTTTTTAACAACTCAACGGCAGATTTTAATTGCTCGGTATTTAAACCTGTTTGTTTAAGTAATTTTGGTAATTCATTATTGACCAAAAGTTCATAATATTTTAATAAGATAGCGGCTTCATTTTTATACAATGTCCCATGCGGTAAAGCTTCAACTTGCAAAGACAAACATTCAGCCAAATGACGTGATCCCACCCCTACTGGCTCTAGACGTTGAATATGCTTCAATACAACTAAAACCTCATCTTCTTCAACTTCAATATCATAATCCATTTGCGTCAATATATGCGCAACCGACTGTATAATCTCAGAAATTGTAGCATCCAAAAAGCCTTTTTCATCCAATGCATCGACAATACAATAGGCGATTAATTTATCCACAGGTGAAAAGTGTAGTAAATTAATTTGCACCAACATATGCTCTTTCAGTGATGTATGGCCTTCACGATTATCTTCTCGTTCTTCAAATTCTGGACGCTCCATCGCAGTGGATTGATGGGTATAAACATCATCCCATTCTGTATCGACAGGTAATTCATCAGGTAGATGGTCTGCATTTAATTCATTGGTTAAATCTTTTGAATCTTGTTCTTGTAATTGTTCTAAACTTTCAGTGGATGATTCTTCCTCTACTTTTTCAAGTAAAGGGTTGCTATCGAGCTGAATTTGAATTTCCTGCTCAAGTTCCAAACTCGACAGTTGTAACAATCGAATTGCTTGTTGCAGTTGTGGTGTTAATGACAACGTATTTGCAACTTTTAACCCGACTGATAACTTCATTTAGCGACACCCTCAAAATCACATTCTATACTAAGCAAAAATCATGCCTTTTTATTGTTATAGCATAAGAATTCAACAGCGCCTAGCAAAAATCATTCCTTTCACCAAAAGCTTTACCTATAAAATGAATCATTTATTCAAAATAAATGGAAAATTCATCCTATTTTGCAAATCAAAGATCCAAAACATATGATTTCTCAATTTTAAAAACATTCAACACCACTTAGACTGATCTTCTTTCGACTAAAGAAGCACACAATTTATATGTTTTATCGCTTTACTTCTGAGAAATGAACGTATAAAAATGAATGCATAAAGAAATATCAAGGATCTATATTTCTAAATAAAATGATTGGCATGTTAAATGCTTTATTTTTAATGCAGCATCTATGCATGACATAAATAAATATGATTGGAGAGATCAGAATGAAAAAAATTTCAAAGCAAGTATTTACAACAACATTAGGTATTTTGATCGCAGGCGGTGCATTTTCTCAAGTACAAGCAGCAGATACTTTGGCTAAAATCAAAACTTCAGGCAAAGTTGTGATTGGATATCGTGAATCCTCCGATCCAATCTCCTATGTTGTAGGTGGCAAACCATTGGGCTATGCCGTTGATATCTGTAATAACTTCGTAAATCAACTGAAAAAAGATCTCAAATTACCCAATTTAAAAGTTGAATATAAAGCTGTTACATCTTCAACGCGTATTCCAGAAATGCTTGCAGGCAACATTGACATGGAGTGTGGTACAACCACCAACTCTATTCAGCGCCAACAGCAGGTCAGTTTTTCAACCAACTATTACGCAACCGAAGTACGTATGGTTGTCAAAGCCAACTCCCCAATCAAAACTATTGCTGATTTAAATGGCAAAGCAGTTGTGACTACTCAAGGGACAACCTCTGATAAATACATCAAAATGGGGGAAAAAGGTCAAAAAGTGAATGTCAACAATGTCTATGGCAAAGACCATTCTGACTCATTCGCTATGGTGACTTCTGGTCGAGCTGCTGCTTTTGTCATGGATGATAATATTTTGGCAGGATTAATTGCAAAATCATCAAATCCTAAAGATTTCAAAATTGTAGGACCTATATTATCTTCTGAGCCTTATGGCATCATGATTCCAAAAGGTGATGCTGCATACAAAGCGATTGCAGATCGTGTGGTGACAGGCATGTGGAAAAATGGGCAAATGGCAGCATTGTATAAAAAATGGTTCTTGTCACCAATTCCACCGAAAAATGTCAATATGAATATGCCAATGAGTTCTTCGTATAAAAACCTGATGGCAAAACCAAATGATACGGGTATTAATTAATACTTTATAAAAAATAAACCTTATAGATCAATATACATTTTTGTATGTTGATCTATATCTATTTCAAAATTATAAAATCAAAGGAGCACACATGTCAGTTGGCTCACTTAATTGGACGGCTTATTGCCTTCCCTCAAATGAATATAGTTTAGATAAATCTGCTTGGGCTGAATCCGTCTGTAAAGTCATTGGAGGTGAAAGTTATTCACCTGTCGCAGATGCACCAACTTGGTTACAACTGCTCGGTTCAGGTGTTTGGACAATGGTTTGGACAGCCGTTGCTGCTTTTTTTATCGCTTTTATTCTGGGTTCATTAATCGGTATTCTTCGCACACTTCCCAATAAACCATTGGCATTTATGGGGACTTGTTATGTCGAATTGTTCCGAAATATTCCACTTATAGTTCAACTATTTTTTTGGGCTTTTGTCTTCCCTGAACTATTACCGCTCAGTCTAAGTACAGGCAGCGGAGAAATGGTACATGGCGGATGGTGGCAAAACCTACTGAATGATAATCCCGCAGTGGTCGGGGTATTCGCATTAGGTCTCTATACTGCTGCACGTATTGCAGAGCAAGTACGTTCAGGCATTAATACGGTTTCACGTGGTCAAAAAAATGCTGCTTTTGCCATTGGTTTAAATCAAAGTCAAAGTTACCGTTATGTCATTTTACCTATCGCATATCGCATCGTTTGGCCAACATTAACCTCTGAAGCAATGAATATTTTCAAAAATTCTGCCGTACTTTATGCGCTCAGTATTTTAAATTTCTTTGCTTATACCAAAACCATGCGTGAAGAAACCTCTCAAGATATTGTCATTTTAATTCTTTCGACTCCAGTTTATCTCGTAATCACCTATACCATTAAACTCATTATGGCTTGGATTGAAAAACGAATGGCTGTTCCTGGCCTAGGTTCGGGAGGTAAATAGTCATGGATTTCAGTGTATTACAAAATCAAGATGTGATTCAAACACTCATTGCTGGGTTTAAATTTACTTTAACAGTGACTATTCTTTCCATCATTGGTGGGATTCTGATCGGCACACCATTAGCAATGATGCGCTTATCAAATAATAAAGTTGCGAGTAATTTTGCAAAAGTGTACGTAGATTTCTTTCGTGGTGTACCACTAATTCAAGTCATCTTCATTTTCTACTTTTTATTACCTAAATTTTTTGAATTTCAATCAGATACCTACTGGGGGCCATTATTTTCGAGTGTCGTAACATTTGCAATTTTTGAAGCAGCTTTCTTTTCTGAGATTGTCCGCTCAGGGATTCAATCGGTATCTAAAGGACAAGTGAATGCAGGCTATGCACTTGGTTTCACTTACGGACAAACCATGTCCAATGTAATCTTACCGCAAGCATTCCGCAACATGCTTCCCATTTTACTCACTCAATCTATCGTTCTTTTCCAAGATGTATCGTTAGTTTATGTGATCAGTGCACCTGACTTTTTAGGAAATGCCAATACTTTAGCCAACACATATGGCTCAGAAACAAAAGCAATGTTCTATTTATTGGTTGCAGTCATTTATTTCTGTATTTCTTTTACGCTATCACGCTTAGTGAAACGCTTACATCAAAAAATAGCAATCATCAGATAAGGAGAATCCATATGCCAATGATAGAAATACAACAAATCTCAAAATGGTACGGTGACTTTCAAGTCCTTACAGATTGCAGCACATCAATTGAAAAAGGAGAAGTTGTCGTTGTATGCGGTCCATCAGGTTCAGGAAAATCAACATTAATCAAAACTGTAAATGCTTTAGAACCGTTCCAACAAGGCAATATCATCGTTGATGGCACTGCACTCAAAGACCCAAAAACTGATTTAGCTAAATTCCGTTCTCGTGTTGGTATGGTGTTTCAACATTTTGAATTATTCCCACATATGACAGTTTTGGATAATTTAACCATTGGACAAATTAAGGTTTTAAATCGTTCTAAAGCAGACGCTGAAAAGAAAGCATTACAATATTTAGATCGTGTTGGTTTAGCTGCCCATAAAAATAAATTCCCCGGTCAGCTTTCAGGGGGTCAACAACAACGTGTTGCCATTGCACGTGGACTTTGTATGGATCCCGTCTGCATGTTATTTGATGAACCAACTTCTGCACTTGACCCTGAAATGGTGGGTGAAGTTTTAGAAGTGATGAGCCAACTTGCGAAAGAAGGCATGACCATGATGTGCGTCACTCACGAAATGGGCTTTGCCCGTAAAGTTTCAAATCGTGTCATCTTTATGGATCAAGGTAAAATTTTAGAAGATTGTGCAACCAATGACTTTTTCCACAAACCTGAAGAACGTCACGAACGCACCAAATTTTTCTTAGAGAAAATATCGGCAGTCCATTAATTACTTTTAATTTGTAAAATAATAACCTCGATTTATTCGGGGTTTTTCCTTATATTGATTTGATCACACTGCAAAATACCACTTCACCATCAATGTGGACTATCATTTTTCAGATGATTTATTTAAAGCTTATCTTTTTTAAGATTAACAATGTTCCTACCTATTTATTAATTCAAATTTTTTTAAAGGCTTGTTCACTTTCATTTGATAATGAATGACTTATTTTACTCTCCTAATCCATAATCTTCTTCAAGTTGTAATTTCTTTTCAAGAAACCAAGCATCTTCAGGAATTTTTTGTGTTGCATCAATCACAATTGCTCTATACGCATCACGTGCATTTAAAAACCGTTGATGAAAATGAGGCGTATCTTCTGCAAATCTTCTGCAAAGGGATTAAAACCTGTACTAATCACTGATCCCAGTCCATAAGTAAGCATTTCCAAAACTAAGATTCTTTCAGCCAATGCACCAGGAATATTCGGCATAAGCTCATAACAACGGCTAGATGCATATTCTGCCGCCATTAAAGAACCATTTGGTCTTAAATCCATATTATTGGAAGGAGGTAATGATCTAAGTGTTTCTGTATATTCATACCAAAATCCACCATCAGTCATGTTAACTGATTTTGCTTCAGCAAGAAAATCATGCTGTTCATCCCTATTTAGGATTCTATTTTTTACTGTTTCTAAAAACATTTGTACAGTCATTATTTCATTTTTTTGTTCATTCATATATTCACCTTGATATATTTTAGTATTCTCAAATTCTTGTTGATTATTTTTTACACAACAAATACTAGACAACAAAAAATAATAAATCATTAATATAGTTCTAAGCATATACTACATATTTTTGATTAATTTGCCTTAAACCTCACAACAATAAAAAACACCCCCAACCTTTCGGTTGAGGGTGTTTTGAATTTAAAAGCTGGCGATGACTTACTCTCACATGGGTAATCCCACACTACCATCAGCGCTA